>JACMIX010000173.1 GCA_014380935.1 Gloeobacterales cyanobacterium ES-bin-141
GGCAGAACTCATGCAGCTCTCAGCAAAGATGCTCGCGCGCTATCCAAAGGACCTTTCGGGTGGCCAGCGCCAGCGCGTCGGGCTGATGCGTGCCCTGATGCTCAAGCCCGCGGTCCTTCTGCTCGACGAGCCGCTCGGTGCCCTGGACCCGATTACCCGCGGCGAGTTGCAGACTCAGCTCAAAACCATCTTTGACGAACTCGGCATGGCGGTTATCCTGGTCACCCACGATATGGGTGAAGCTGCCTATTTCGGTCAGACGATTGTCCTGATGCGAGATGGGCAGATCGTGCAGCGCGGGACGCTCAAGGATCTGCTCGAACGCCCGGCTGATCCCTATGTCTCGGACTTTATCCGCGCCCAACGTGCGCCCATGCTTTTCGTCGCCGAGGAAGTATGAGGTGGTTCGCCCTTCTGGCGGTTTTCTGGAGTTTCCCGGCCCTGTGCGCTCCGGACTTTACAATCGGCTCCAAGCGGTTCACCGAGTCTTATATCCTGGCTGAGATCGTCAAACAGGTTGCGGACCAGACCGCCGAAACCCGCGCCATCCACAGGCAGGGCCTCGGCAATACCGGGCTCGTCTTTGCAGCCCTCAAGGGCGGCAGTATCGACCTCTACCCCGAGTACACCGGCACGATTGGCCAGGAAGTGCTCAAGAAGAATTTAACTGACTTGAATAGCCTCAACCGCGAACTTGCCCCACTCGGCCTTGCCGCCGGTATCCCGCTCGGCTTCAACAACACCTACGCATTCGCCATGCGCGACGAGCAGGCCGAACGCCTGGGCATCCGCACGGTCTCAGACCTGGCCCGCCATCCCCAGTTGCGGTTTGGGCTTTCCCAGGAGTTCCTGGAGCGGGCGGACGGCTGGCCCGCGGTTCGCAAAGCCTACAACCTGCCCTTCGAGCGCCCGCGCGGACTCGAACACGGCCTGGTCTACGAGGCGATTGCAACCGAGCAAATCGACGTCACCGACATCTACTCGACCGACGCCAAGATCAACCGCTACCGCCTGCGGGTGCTCGAAGACGACCGCAAATTCTTTCCCGCCTACGATGCGGTGCTGTTGTACCGGACCGACCTGCCCCGACAGTTACCCAGAACCTGGGCGGCCCTCCAGAAGCTCGAAGGCCGGATCTCGGCCACGAAGATGATTAAGATGAACGCCCAGGCAGAACTCGAAGGCAGGCCGTTCGCCGCTATTGCCGGGGCATTCCTCGCCGGTACCCTCGATGCGGACACCGGGCCGCCCACCCGTGACTTCACGAGCCTGCTGTTCGGTCCGGATTTCGTGCGGTTGTCTGGGGAGCATCTGATGCTGGTGTCGGTCTCGCTGTTATTCGGTGTGCTGGTCGGGGTGCCGCTCGGGATCTGGGCCGCCCGCGTTCCGGGTTCGGCACAACCGATTCTCTCAATCGTGGGCATCATCCAGACCGTTCCGTCGCTTGCCCTACTCGCCTTCTTGATTCCGCTCTTCCGGCAAATCGGCACGGTGCCCGCGCTCGTAGCCCTGTTCCTCTACTCCTTACTGCCCATCGTCCGCAATACCTACACGGGTCTCACGGACATCTCTCCCTCCTTACGAGAATCAGCTCTCGCCCTGGGACTCCCCTCGTTTGCCCGCTTGCGCCTGGTCGAGTTGCCGCTTGCTGCCCGGACTATCCTGGCCGGGGTCAAAACCTCCGCTGTGATCAATGTCGGCACGGCAACGATCGCTGCCTTTATCGGTGCCGGGGGGTTCGGCGAACGAATTGCCACGGGACTCGCCCTCAACGACAACGCCATACTGCTTGCCGGTGCAATTCCAGCGGCGGCCCTTGCCCTACTCGTTCAGACGGGCTTCGACCTGCTCGACCGTGGGCTCGTCCCGGAAGGACTGCGTGAGTCATCGACCGGTAAATGAAGGATCGGGTCTGCTTCACACGCCAGAGCAGCAGGCCCCCGTCCACCGAGCTTGGGCTATGAGGCGGTCTTCGAGGCCTTCAGTCGGTGTCGGAGGTCGGGGATTCGCCGAGCCTTCGGCGCTCCGCTTCGCGCTCGGAAGTATTCAGCTGCAACAGCCTGGCGGTAGTTCGCCCCTCTGGAGTGAGGCCGATAATTGTGTCCCCCTCAAACCGGAAGTGTTCTTCCCACGGCTGGGTACGGGGGTGGAATAGGAAGGTGAAGTTCTGGGTTGCCGGATCAAATGAACCCAGGTCCGAGCCTTTGTGGCGGTTGCACCGCCAGCAAGTCCAGGCCAGGTTATCGGCCTCGGTGGCCCCGCCGTGTTTTTCGGGGATGATATGGTCTACTTCGTGCGCGAAGAAGGCGACCCCACCTGGCAACTGGCAGTACTCGCACCTGCCGCTCGCTCCTCCACCAGGCGGCACAAGGAAGCTGAGATGTAACTGAGGCTCACGGTTTGGTGTCGAAGAACCGTAAAGTACCAGCCTTGAGCAGAATGATCAGGTGTTCGATGTGTTCGTAATCGTCAAGTTCGCGGACCTCGGCTGGGGTCAGCTCCGCTGCTTTAGCGCGGGCGAGCAGCGTGGCAAGACGTTGCTGCATCTGAGGAGTGGGTCTGAAAGCAGCAAGCTCCTCACGCGAAGGGTTTGCGACCAGGAAATCAAGGACATAGCGGTAGGTATAGGCAGGCAGGGCGGGCTGCTGCAGGCTGAGAGCTACCAGTTCGGCAAGCCGATCTCCAACCTGTGCAAGCTGCTCGGCGAGTTCGTCCGGGATCTCCAAGGTGATCTTGGCCATAGCAGTCCTGCAGCACTTGCCCATATTGTATGCCCGCCGCAAGCAGGCTCCCGACTGCAAAACTAGATCTTTTCTTTACCCTGGTTGAGGATTCGCTCGTAGAGCATGCGGTAGCCCGTTTGCAAATCACTGCTGGAGAGTTTGCCTTTGACGGGTGTGCGGCCGTAGACACTGTTTACCTCGTAGGTGTCGGCGACGTAGGTGGTGTCGTTGACGTCCGTGGTCTCTGTGCCGCTCATGAGTTGCCAGCGGTTGTCGATGAAGTCAAATTCGTAGCGGGCCTTGTCCACGGTGTTGGAAGGCCTGACGATTTCTGCCCGGATGAGACCTTCGTAGGGCTGTCCGGCCGTCGTGGACTTTTTGACCTGCCAGTAGATCGAGCGGAACTTGCAGCGGTTGCTCTGGCAGAAACGGACCTCCGCCATGCTGTCTACAATCCTGGTAAGGCGGGTGCGGGCTTCAGCTTCAGGGGCGGGCTTGGCGGCACCCAGGCACAGGAGGGCAACCAGAATCAGCCACATCGGACGCAAGGTATGCATAGTCATACTGGTTGTGGAAGTGGGGAGGTCTGTGCTGCATCGAGAACTCGCCAGACCTGGTGCAGAAGTTCGTCGAGACCCTGGCGGCTGACGCCCGAGATTGCGTGGACGGTTCCGCCGCTCAGGTGGGCGAGGAGTTGACGCGAGTGCTCGGCAGTATCGCTATCGAGGGCGTCACATTTGTTGAGAGCCAGGATCTGCGGCTTTTCTGAGAGACCATGGCCATAACTTTCGAGCTCTGCACACACGGTCTGGTAGTCCCGGATGGGGTCTTCCGCCGTGGCATCCACCAGGTGCAGGAGCAACCGGGTCCGCTCGATGTGGCGCAAAAAGGCGTGTCCAAGCCCCGCACCCAGATGGGCTCCCTCAATCAGGCCCGGAATGTCGGCGAAGACGACTCCGTCGCCTGTCTCCTTGCGCACAACTCCCAGGTTTGGCGAGAGGGTTGTAAAGGGGTAGTCGGCGATGCGAGGTTTTGCGGCTGAGAGGACCGAGATGAGCGTGGATTTACCGGCGTTGGGCATACCGATGATGCCAACCTCGGCCAGCAGTTTTAATTCGAGGGTAAGTTTGCGCTCCTGGCCGAGTATTCCCCTGGTCGCGTACTCGGGGGCGCGGTTCTGGTTGCTGGCAAAGTGCGTGTTGCCGTGTCCCGCCTTGCCGCCGCGCGCGACCAGCAGGCGCTGACCCGGAGTCGTCAGGTCTCCGAGGACGGTGTCACTCCCCTCGAGAATCAGTGTGCCGCAGGGGACGTGAATGACCAGATCTTCTCCACTTGCGCCGGTCATATTCTTGGGACCGCCCTTCTCGCCGTCCATTGCCTTGAACAGGTGCCGGAATTTGAAATCAAGCAGGGTTTGCAGGTTGGCCGTCGCTTCGAGAAATACCGAGCCCCCGCTGCCGCCCTCGCCGCCCGCCGGTCCCCCGGCCGGGACGTATTTTTCGCGGCGGTAGGCAACCATGCCGTCACCGCCCTTACCGCCCTCTACCTGGATCTCTGCTTGGTCAATAAATTGCATTGGCCGCTACCTCTCGAACTCTTCTATGATGGCCTGCCACGGGGATCGCTGGCGTCTCCGTAAATTCCGCACCTGAACGCTTTCGTACACTATGTATCAAACTGTAAATTGAGCCATATAGCTGCTCTCCCCGTCATTCAATGCATACACCGATTGACCACCACGCCTCTCTCGGCCTCAGTTTGAGAGCTTCGGGAACCGAAATAGATGCCGCTTACCGGCGGGCTGTCGCACTACTCGATCCCAATCGCTTTGGGCCTGGGGATTTGCGCATCCTCGCGGTCAACCGTATCTTTACGGATCATGTCCACCTTGCCTATACTCTAATGCGCTATGACGAACTGCGTGCCTCGCATACACAGGCTCTGCGCTCACACATTCTGAACACCTGCGACCGCAAAAATTTACCCCGCACAGTCTCCCTGCGGCGTCTGGAGTCGGCAGTTTCCCAGGAGCATCTCAACGAGATGTATACCCAGGAATTAGTACGGGGTTGCGAGGATATGTACCTGGATGTCGAGCAGTTCACAAACCATACCGATTATCTCTCGGACCTCAATAGGTATTACATCGTTCTGAGCCAGGCGGCCCTCTGGCGCTTTACGAATACCCGCGTCCACAGTGCTGCAATCGCCCTGACTGCCCAACACCAGTTGATGCTGGCAAGAGTGTTGCTCGCGCGCAGTCAGCCCCTCAAAGCCTTCGAGATCCTGTGTCTACTGGAAGTGGATGCCACTCAGCAGGCCATGCGCCACGAGTTGCTCGGTAAGTGCTATTCGTTGCTTGGTAAACCGTCGCTTGCGAAAAATGAGTTCGAGACGGCTTTGAGACTGGACCCTGATTGTTCGGGTGCACGCAGTGGTCTTACAAGACTGAGGCATCCCTCACACACCCCTGCTTAAGCACTAGCGTGGGCTCATGGCGAGCATACGCTCAATCGGCTTGAGAGCCTTAAGACGAAGTGTCTCGTCCAGGTCTACCTCGGGTGTACGGTCACGCATGCACAAGTAGAGTTTCTCAAGCGTGTTGAGGCGCATGAAGGGGCACTCGTTGCAGGCACAGCTTGCTTCCGGGGGAGCGGGGATAAAGGTTTTGTCGGGACAGGCTTTTTGCATCTGGTGTATGATGCCCGCTTCGGTGAGGACGATAAAGCTTTGTCGGTCGCTTGCCTGGGCGTACTTGAGCAGAGCGGTCGTCGAGCCGATGAAATCGGCGTGGTTGAGCAGGTTCGGCTCGCACTCGGGATGGGCGATAACTGCCGCCCCGGGGTGCTCGACCTTAAGACGGATGAGTTTTTTTTCTGAAAAGGTCTCGTGTACGATACAGGCACCCTGCCACAGCAACATCTCACGGCCGGTCTGGGCGATGACGTAGCGTCCGAGGTTGCGGTCCGGGGCAAACAGGATGGGCTGGTCCCTGGGGATCTGGTTCACAATCGCAACGGCGTTTGACGAAGTGCAGATAATGTCGCTGAGCGCCTTGACCGCCGCTGTGCAGTTGACATAGGTGATGGCCAGGTGGTCTGGATGCTGCTGACGAAAAGCCTCGAAACGATCAGCCGGACACTGGTCTGCCAGGGAACACCCGGCGGCAAGATCCGGCAACAGGACTTGCTTGGTGGGGTTGAGAATTTTGGCCGTCTCGGCCATGAAATGAACGCCGGCAAAGACGATCACATCCGCCTCGGTCTCGGCAGCTTGACGTGCGAGCCCCAGCGAGTCGCCGATGTAGTCTGCCACATCCTGAATATCCGGGTCCTGGTAGTAATGGGCCAGGACGACCGCATTCATCTGCCGCTTCAACCGCTCGATCTCCTCAAACAAGTCGAGCCTCGGGTCAATCCGGGACGCACGAGGACGGGTAGGAAGAGTGGTAGTCATGAATATATGACAAGAAACGTTTCTGTTTTGATCGTACTTTCTTTTCGGGGGGATCGTGGGCTAAGCTCTTTAAGTACAAACAAATCTCAAGAACCTTGGGTGGGTGCAATGATCGTCATCATGAAACCGGGCGCGAAGGACACCGATATCCAGGCAATCTGCCTGCGGGCCACCGAAATGGGCCTCAGTGGCCATCCCTGCTACGGAGTGGAGCAATCGACCATCAGCTTGATCGGCAACGACCGCAGTGTGGCCCCAGAGGACTTCAGTGGCCTTGCGGGCGTCGAGCGGGTTGTGCGCGTCAGTACTCCCTACAAGCTGGCCAGCCGCCAGAGCGGTTTGCCGTCGTCTGCAATCAAGATCGCCCCAGGCGTAGTGGTTGGAAGTGGTCTTACAATCATTGCCGGCCCCTGCTCCGTCGAGAGCCGCGAGCACATCCTGCACACAGCCCAACTTGTCAAGGCAAACGGTGCTCAGATGCTGCGGGCCGGGGCTTTCAAGCCGCGCACCTCGCCCTATCAGTTCCGGGGTCTGGGCGAAGATGGACTTGATTACCTGGTCGAGGCAGGTCAGGCCACCGGTTTGCCGGTAGTGACCGAGGTGATGTCTCCCCGCCAGGTAGAGCGGGTGGCTCAGACTGCAAATGTCCTGCAAATTGGCACGCGCAACATGCAGAACTACGACCTGCTGTTGGAGGTTGGCCGCACGGACAAACCCGTTTTGCTCAAGCGCGGCATGTCGGCAACTATAGCCGAATTGCTGCTCGCGGCCGAGTACATCCTCTCAGCCGGTAACCCGAACGTGATGCTCTGCGAGCGCGGCATCCGGACCTTCGAGCAACATACCCGCAACACCCTCGACCTGAGTGCGGTTCCGGCCCTCAAGAGCCTTACCCACCTGCCGGTCCTGGTCGATCCTTCCCACGGCACCGGCAGGCGGGAACTGGTTCTACCGATGTCGCGGGCAGCGGTTGCCTGTGGGGCAGACGGTCTGCTGGTCGAGGTCCATCCTGACCCGGACCGCTCGGTGAGCGACGCCCAGCAGGCAATCTCCCCGGAGATGTTTGCCCAACTCGTCCGCGAGTGCCATGCCATCTTTGGTGTCCTCCACCCCGAATCAGCCCGGACGTCTGCCACGGTCTAGTGCGGTCCCTGAAGAGCCGTCCGTTAGACTGTGATTCATGAATGACACTGTAACGGACGCGCTCGACGCGGTTGTGCGGGGGCTCTCGCTCGATTCGTACCACTGGCACATCTTTTTGTGTGCGGATCAGACCAAGCCGCTCTGCTGCGACAAAGGAGTCGGGCTCGAAGCCTGGGAATACCTCAAAAGGCGTTTGAAGGAACTCGGTCTGGACCGCGGGGAAGCAGCTATTTTGCGTACTAAGGCCAATTGCCTGCGCGTCTGTCAGGACGGTCCCATCCTACTCGTCTACCCCGGCGGGTACTGGTACCGCCACGCAAACCCCGAGGTGATCGAGCGTGTCGTGCAGGAGCATCTGTTAGGCGGAAAACCGGTCCAGGAGTATTTGTTCGCCACGAATCACCCGTAGGGGCGACCTGCCGAATCGCCCATCAACGCCGGACTTCAAATTTTGTGCAACCTTCCGGCTGCCCATACTCGACAGCGACGTCCTTGACCACGGCAGGTGGTGCCCCCCGCCGACACCAGGCAATAAGTTGTTCGACGGCCTCCCGGTTGCCCTCGAGAACTGCCTCCACGCGACCATCATCGAGATTGCGCACCCAGCCGTCGGTGCCCAGGCGTTCGGCCATGCGTCGAGTGGCAGCCCGATAACCAACTCCCTGAACCTTGCCACTGATGAGGATGTGAGCCCGGACGCGATCAAGCATAGTAGATATCGCCGAGGAGGACGCTCTTTGAGGCCCCGGTAACGGACGGCAAATTACCGGGTTGGCCCTGCAACCGTAACCAACCGAGCACCGCGAAGGCGA
>JACMIX010000174.1 GCA_014380935.1 Gloeobacterales cyanobacterium ES-bin-141
ACCGGGTACAGAACAACTTCAACTCGGGACAGAAGATCAGCGACAGCCCGGTTGGTCTTTGGCGGTACGGCTGGTTTAGATGGAATCGCGGCTTGCGTTGCAGCTTCCTTGGTAGTCGTCATAGATTTTCATCCTGTAGGTGAGCAGCGTTTATTTCAATTTCAGGCGGACTCAGACCAGCTTCTTGAGCTTGACGCTCTTGAGGTAAGCTTCGGGGTTATTCGGGTCGAATGTGATGCCGTCAAAGAACTTTTCGACCCCGCGCGAGGAAGTCTTGGGAGCAGCCTGAGCGAGGGTTTTGGCCGCATCTCTCCAGAGGTCTTCGCGGTTGACGGCGTTGACCAGGGCCTTGGTATCGGTCTTTTGCGGCAGGATACCCCAGCGGATATCTTCGGTGAGGAACCACAGGTCGTGGCTCTTGTAAGGGTAGGAGGCAAAGTCCTTCCAGAACTGCATAATGTGGGGACTGTTGCGCTCGATTGGACGACCGTCACCGAAATCGATAATGCCCTTGTAGCGGGCGACTATATCCGAGACCGGGGCGTTGATCCACTGGCGCTTGGAGACAATCTGCGACAATTCGTCCTTGTTTTCCATCTTGTCGCACCACATCTGGGCTTCCTGAACCGCCATCAGTAAAGCCTTGGCCGCCTTGGGGTTCTTGTCCACGTAGTCGCCACGCATGGCGAACGCTTTCTCGGGATGTCGGTTCCAGATCTGCCCCGTGGTGACCGCTGTGTAGCCGACTTGCTGGTTAATGAGTTGCTGGTGCCAGGGCTCGCCCACGCAGAAGGCATCCGTGACACCCGTCTTCATGTTGGCGACCATCTGGGGAGGTGGGACTGTAACAACCTTGACGTCCGTGTCGGGGTTGATCCCGCCCGCCGCGAGCCAGTAGCGAATCCAGGCCCAGTGCGTACCACCCGGAAATGTCTGAGCAACTGTAATCGGGTCGCCGCTTCCCCTGGCCTTCTGCGCTTCGGCCATCATTGGAGCCGCGTTGAGACCTAGTTTTAAGGGTTTGTACTTGTTGGAAACGGAGATTCCCTGCCCGTTCACGTTCAATCGGGCCAGGATGTACATGGGTATTTTTCGGTTGCCCTTAGTAATCGTGCCATTGGCAATTAAATAGGCCATTGGTGTCAACAGGTGTGCTCCATCAATACCGCCTCCGTCAGAACCCAATTCGAGGTTGTCCCGTACTGCACCCCAGGATGACTGTTTGAGAACATCGACATCTTTCATGCCGTACTTCTCGAAATAGCCCTTCTCCTTGGCGATGACCAGGGGAGCACAATCGCTCAAAGAAATGAATCCCAGCTTTGCTTTGGTAGTTTCGGGAGTGTCGGCGGCATTGACGTAGCCAGGTACCAGCAAAGTCCCCGCTGTGGCTGCTCCGGCGGCAATCAGCATCTCCCTTCTTGTGAACTTGTGCGCCCTACTTTCAGTTGCCAGTTCTGCTTGATGCATGTTGTTGCTCTGCATGATAATTTCCGTCACTCCTGTTTTGACCCACGGCAATCTAACGCTGGGAAAAGCTCACCATCGCCTCGAACAAGTGGCGTATCGAAAGATTGCTTTCATTGATAACTAGAAAACACTTTGCGCGCACGTCGAAATGTGTCGTTTGTAACACAAGGCTCACAGGAGTGCGTTTTGGTTATGGAGTGATAACAAAAGTTACCGTATGCGCTGTTGCCAGGGCATTGGTAAATCTATCCGGTTTACGAGTCGAGTGTCAGTCTGAGTGCAGCAATGGCCGACTCCCACAGGCAAAAGAGGCTTCCCGGTTCACAGCCGAACCTCCTGCAAACCTGAACGAGGGTTGAAGGTGCGGTTGTCGCGGATCTTTTCGTAGTAATCCCGCTCGACGGGGTCAATGTCCTTGGGCGGGACAATCTGCACCCTGACAATTTGATCGCCGCGTTCCGCATCGGGCTTCTGCCAACCCTTACCCCGCAACCGCAAAGCCTGCCCCGAGCGTGTTCCCGGTGGGATATTCACACTGACGAGGCCGTCTGGGGTCGGTACATCGACCTTTGCGCCGAGCACTGCCTCGTCAGGTGTTATCGGCACCTCGCAGACGAGATTATCTTCTTCGAGACGAAAAAATGGGTGAGGCTGGATTTGCATTGTCAGGTAGAGGTCTCCCTTCTGTCCGCCGAAAGGACTGGGCTGGCCTTTGCCGCGAATGCGGACGCGACTGCCCTCCCGCACCCCGGGCGGAATCCGCACCTCGATGGACTCCTCGCCTACCCGCAGGCGCTTGCGTACACCCCGAAAAGCCTCTGCCATGCTCAAGGAAACGCTCCCCTCGACATCGGAGCCCGGCAGGTCCTCGTAACCGGCATAACCACTGCCCGAAGACGGTCGTGCCGTGCGACTGGTGTATGTCCGTCCTCCCTGGCTCCTGGAGGTAGTAGCCTGCCCGCCCAATAGGTCGTTCAGGAAGTCTTCGAAGTTGGCATACTGCCCAAAGTCAACGCCTCCCGCTCCCGCCCCAGAAGATGGTGCTCCGCCTGTGCCCCCCTCCTTCCAGTACTGGCC
>JACMIX010000175.1 GCA_014380935.1 Gloeobacterales cyanobacterium ES-bin-141
GGCCCGACCAGTCATCGACAAAGGAAGCGCCGCACCCCTGTGGGACCGAACCTGGACTGAAATCAAGAGTGGTCTTTAAGTCGGCTGACCGGTCAGGTGGGCAAGCCAGCGCTTAAATCGAGCCAGGATCGACTGCGGCTCGTCGGCGTCGAGCGCCAGGTAGAGTTCTTCCAGGAGCTTCGCCTCTTCGGTGGCAACCCGGCCGTCTGCACCGACGATCATCTTGAGCGCCTCGGTTAGTTCCTGGCGTTCGTTCGGGTCGGCTATCATCTGCCGGACCTGTTCGAGCCAGACGGCGCTCGCATCGGCCGCCGGACGCAGACGCAGGTACTCGAGGAGCTGTCGCTTCTGTTCGCTTTCGAGGTCGAGGCGTTGCAGGTATTGTCCGAGCAGGAGCGCCTCTGCCGGATGGAGTTGCCCATCGGACCAGGCCGCAGCGATCAAGAGGCGAAGGGCAATCGAAGGATTATCCAACAGTGTGTGTCTCAGTTCACTCTTGGTAGATATAGCCGGAAAGTGCTCCCGACGCCAACTTCCGAACAGAACAAGATGTGGCCACCGAGCAACTGGGCAAGCTCGGCGCTCAGCGAGAGGCCAACCCCCAGACCACCGTGCTGCTTGGTCAACAGCGGCTCCAACTGGTGAAAACGCTGAAACACTTCGGCCTGGAGGTCGTATGGAATACCGATCCCGGTATCGCGTACCTCGAAGACGACAAATCCGGGAATGACCTCGGCTTTGAACTGGACACGTCCACCCAATTTTGTGAACTTCACAGCATTGCTGAGCAGGTTCAGCAGGATCTGAGCCAGGCGGTTTTCATCGGTGACAAGCTTCTCGACCGCAAATACAGCCGGCAGATCCGATGCGAAGACGATTCCTTTTTCAGCAGCGACCGGATCGATGATGCTGGTGACTTTGGTCATGATAAAGTCGAGGGCAACTTCATCGGTGTCGATGGTAATCAAGTTGGCGTCGAGCCGGGTGAAGTCGATCAGGTCGTTGATCAGCACTTTCAGATGATCGCTGCTTGCCCGAATAATGCCCAGGTACTGTTGTTGGCGGTCGTCCAGTACCTCCTTCGCTTTCATGTCAAGCAGCCGGGTGGCTGTGATGATACTGGTCAGCGGCGTGCGCAGTTCGTGACTGACGTTGGCCAGAAAATCGTCCTTGATGCGGTTTGCCCGCAGTAGTTGTTCATTTTTGGTGCGGATCTCTCGGGTGCGGTCTGCCACTTTGTCTTCGAGATGCTCGACTGTTTCAAGCAGTTGCTGTTGCAAGTCCGCGATACGCATTCCGGCTCGCACACGGGCACTCAATTCGCGATGATCGATTGGTTTGGTGAGAAATTCGTCAGCCCCAGCCTCAAGTCCAACGACTAGATCCTGGACACTGTCCCTGGCTGTTAGCAAAATGAAGTAGATTCCGGAGAGTTGGCTGTCAGACTTGACTTGTCGGCAGACTTCCAACCCATCGATCGACGGCATATTCCAGTCGCAAATGATCAAGATCGGCCTGTAGAGACGTGCCATCTCCAGCCCCTCGGCCCCAGAAGTCGCCGTACGGACTGGGCCATAGTTGGCTTTCTCCAGTCTCTTGGCAACTACAAGCCTTGATGGCGGATCGTCATCAATAATAAGAATGCCATTATTAATAGAACTAGTAGGATTGGGAATTGCCGCTAACATTTGATTGCTTTAAGTGAGTAGTCAAACAGGACGCGATCAGTCTCTATCCCTATATCTAGCATTCTCGGTTACGCCATAACATCAGCCATTTGTCCATTTTTGATAAAGAATTGAGAAAGTAGTTCGAGCGAGTTGTCAGCTTCAGGCCTGGATGATCCTCCGGAAACTTCGGCTTCAGACGCTGCGGCGATCTATAAAGGTTCATGGACCCACATCAAATCTTGGAATTGGCCCGTGCCCTCGGCGCAGAGCGAGCGGAAATCTATCAGACCAGCAGCTTTGGCCGCTCAGCTAACTTTGAAGCCAACCGTCTCAAGCAAGTCGAGACCGGCGACGAACAGGGAACTGCACTGCGCGTGTGGTGCGCCGGCCGGCCGGGGCTGGCGGTCGCCCACGGACCCGTCGATGCCCGGTTGCTCGCCGAAAAAGCGATTGCCATCAGTACTTTTTCAAAGAGCGAGGAAGCAGACCTCGCCTCTGAGGGGGTAGCGGTCGAAAGCCCTCTCTTCGTGCCGACACCGATCGAGCAGTTGATTGCCTGGGGGGAGGAGACGATTGCCCTTGTCCGCGAACGCTACCCGGAGATTCTCAATAGCTGTACGTTCACAGAGGAAGTGGGCACAGTCGAGATCGTCAACTCGGCGGGGCTTGAGCTCTGTTACCAAAGCTTCAGCCGGGGCGGCTTCCTGGGTGCGGAGTGGGTGCGCGGCGAAGACTTTTTGCAAATCTATGACGGTGAGACCGTCCTGGAGACGCTCTCACCGTCAGCAATTGCCGCCCCAGTCCTGCAAAGACTGGAGTGGGCACGCAAAAATAGCCCTTCGCCTAAACGCAGTGTGCCGGTCCTGTTTACCAGCAAAGCAGTCGAGGTACTGCTCGGGACAGTGACCGCCGCTTTGAACGGCCGCCAGGTCCTTCAGCAGGCTTCCCCCTGGTCGCAACTGCGCGGAGAAACGGTGCTCTCGCCATTGATCACGCTCGCTCAGGCTCCGCAACTTCCTCCTTACATCACCCCTTTTGACGACGAGGGCACCCGGACCATGCCCCTCGAATTTTGTACCAGAGGTGTACTCGAAACTTTCTACGCCGATCGGCGCACTGCCCGCCAGCTAGGACTGCCCTATACGGGCAATGGTCTACGTGGGGGACTCGGCAGTTATCCACAACCGGGATTGTTCAAC
>JACMIX010000176.1 GCA_014380935.1 Gloeobacterales cyanobacterium ES-bin-141
AGTCCACGTTAGAGAGTGTGTCCTTGAGGACCAACTGGCAGTAGAGACCAACCGGAATCGTCACGGCGACGAAGACCAGTGTGAAGTAGAAACCCCACAAAGCGAGTTTGGGAAACCGTCCGGAACGGGTCGCGAACCACAAAAAGACCAGGTAGGGTACAAGGGAAACGGCAAACAGAGTATTCATAGCTTTTTGGGATGTGCTTCCCGGTAGATAGCAATGGCAGCGATGGCCAGGGTCGTGTTGCCCAGAACCGTCATGAGCGCCTGGACAAGGCCCAGGAACTCCAGTTGGGGAATGTTGTCAAAGTAGTGCCAGGTGACGACGGCCATAGCACCCACCAGGGCCGGAAACATTCCCCAGGCAAGCCAGCGCCACGACTGCTCCCCGCTTACCTCGCTATAGCGCCAGATAAGCCAGATTGCGAGCACCCACTCGACAATACTGGAAATATGAATCACCCAGGTCGGCCAGGACAATGCGTTCATGAGGCCACAAATAAGAAAGCAAGGACGCAAACCTTTCAGAATGTGCCGGTTTGAGATACCTGAGAGTCCCCGACTCTGTTACAAAAATATCAATTCCTTCTCTCAAGGTATCTCATGAGTTTACTGGTGATGGTCCGTCACGGTCAGTCGATCTGGAATCTGGAGAACCGCTTCACCGGCTGGACTGATGTGCCGCTGACCGAACAGGGGCGTCAGGAAGCCCGTGATTGTGGCGAGTTGATGAACTGTATTCCTTTCGACCTCGCCTTTACCTCCAGGCTCCAGCGAGCCCAGGAAACTCTTCGGCTCATTTTGCAAGCCGCAGGACAAACAGATGTTCCCGTGACCGAGGATAAGGCTCTCAACGAGCGTAACTATGGAGACCTGCAAGGACTCAACAAGGCAGAGACCGCCGAAAAATTTGGTGCGGAGGTGGTTCATCAGTGGCGCCGTAGCTTCGAGAGTCGTCCTCCAGGTGGTGAAAGCCTCAAGGACACTGCAGACCGTTCGCTTTTTTACTTCTATGCAAAAATCGTCCCGGAACTGGAAGCGGGCAAAAACATCATCATCAGTGCCCATGGCAACACGATCCGCGCCATCCTCATGGACCTCGATCACCTGAGTCCCGAGCAGGTCGAGCAGGTCGAGATCTACTACTGTGTCCCCATGACTTATGAGCATCACCCGGATGGACACTTTGCCCAGGTCTTGCTGCCCGATTGCCGGATTGTGAGCGCGCCCCAATTCCCGACCCGACATGGCACCTAAAAGCAAAGCAGCCATTCCGTGACATCCGGTTATATAGCCGGTGTGTGAATGGCTGCCTTGCATAGCCTGGACTGGATTAACGAATGCGGTCGATACGGGAAATAAACGTCAAAGCGGCAGCTCCAACGGCTACAAGTACGCCACCCCAGAAGATGCTCCACAAAAAATTGTTCAGCGTCTCGGTCACGTTCTGGCTCTCCTAACAGGGCTTAATTGGTTGACAAATAACGTAAGCCAATTGTACCTGCTCGTTGCGAGATGTGACGATTTTACGAATAATCTGGCCTACGCTGGAAGAAATCCTTTGTCCTGCCGGAGTTCCCTGTGTATCTGCTCCAGATTTTGAGAGCCCCTTTTTTCTCGGCTTCAATCGCCCCAATCCTGATCGGGACCCTGTGTGCCTTGCTGCTTGGCCAGTCCTTCAGCTTCTGGAATCTCCTGGCCACGCTGCTGGTCGGTGTGGGAGTCCACGCCGGGGCAAATGTCTCAAACGATGTCTTCGATTTCGAGTCTCAGGCGGATGTGGTGAATGAAAACCGCTCCCCCTTCAACGGTGGTTCCGGGGTGCTGATTGCGGCACCGTCCATGCTTGGGCAACTGCGGATCGTCTACGTGGTCTGCTACGTGGTGGCGATTCTGGCCACGACCTTCCTGCTCGTACAGAGTCCCGAGTTGCGATTGCCGCTCATGGTGGTGATCGGGCTCGGGTTCTTTTTGAGTTTCTTTTATACGGCTCCGCCTTTTCAGCTTGCCTATCGCGGGTTGGGTGATATATCCGTTTTTTTGAGTTTCGGTCCGTTGCTCACCTTACTTGGTGCCCTGGGACAGGGAGCGTGGGTTGCCGACCTGACCCTTCTCGCCTCCCTACCGCTGGGGTTACAGATCACGGCCATTTTGTGGATCAGTTGTATCGCCGATGTGCCCGGGGATCTGGCCGCCCGTAAGTACAGCCTCGTCTCCCGTCTGGGAACTGCCCGGAGTTGCTGGGGATACGCGCTGCTTCAGTTCGGGGCAATTGCCGCGCTGGTTCCCGTGGCCCTGGCACTGCCCGGTTCAGGCTGGCTGGTATTGGGAGCGGCCCTACCACCTTTGTTCTTCTTGAGCAAAGTGCTGCCCGTGCTCTGGGCCAACCACGACCGTCCCCGGGATCTCGTACCGGCCCTGGCCGGTACCGTCCAGTTACATCTGAGTGGTGCTGTAAGCTATGTCTTGCTCCTCGGCCTCGTGTACCTGAGACAATCGAATTAACCTGCTCCCAAATTGAGATGGACCTGAAAGACCAGTTGCTGCGTGCTGCCGAGGATGAACTGACCGAATACAGTACTGATCTGCGCAAAATCGAAAAGTTGCGTCCCAAGATTGCCTTTCGACTCAATCTGAGCGAACGCCAGATGTTGAAGGAGCAGTTGCTCGCGGAACTAACGGCCAACGCGCCCTGGGGCAGAATCATCGAGAACCAGCGCCAGGCAGTCGCTTTGCCGTTTTGGGGCCTGAGCGGGTTGGGTCTGTTGCTGGGCTTCCTCGGTAGCTTCTGGGGGTGGGGAATAGCCGGACTGGGGGTTTGGGCCGCTTTTTCAATTCAGCGTTGGGGCTGGCAGCTGCAGGCTCGCCGTCTTCTGCTCAATACCATCGAGGATGTCGAGCGTAGAGGCCGCACAGACTAGGTAATGGAGTCAAACGCCTGACACAACTCCCGTAACGCCGGAAGGAGTTCCGAGCCGGTGTTAGGCGTATAATCATCCGGTCCGTCACATGATCCGAACCGGAGATTGCCATGATGATGTCGAAGCGCGTCCTGTTGGTCTTACTTCTCACCGTGGTCCTGGGTGCCTGCGGCAACCCACCGCAACCGACTATCGAGGACGCTTCCAAGCCGGGCAGCGGCAATACTCCCCCGGTTCCTACCTCCGCTCCCCAGTAACAGGCCCACCGGTCGAGTGTCGTGAGCAGCTAGCGCCCACCCACGACCACATTCTTGATGCGCAGGTGAGGGCCTCCCACGGCCACGGGCAGGGGTGATTGGCCACCCTTACCGCAACCGCCGCTGAGCCAGACCTGGTCAGTGCCGATGGCCTCGATGTCTTTGAGTGTCTGGAAAACATTACCCGTCAGGGTGATGTCGCTCAGGGGCTCGGCGAGTTTGCCGCCCGCAATCCGGTAGCCCTCGGCCGCGGCGAAAGTGAACATCTCGCCATTGGTCTGACCACCCAGCATCCGCACGGCGTAGACACCATCGTCGATGTCCTGAATCATGTCCTCGAAACTACTCTGGCCACCCAGGATACCCGTGTTGGTCATGCGGACGATGGGCGGATGCGTCGCGTTGAGGGCACGGGCGTTGCCGGTTGGCATCTCACCCAGCTTGCCCGCGGTCTCGCGGTTGTGCAGGCGTCCAGTTAAAATACCGTCCTTAATCAGGTATTGACGGCGCGTCGGTACACCCTCGTCATCGTAGACAAGCGTTCCGGGTTGACCGGGCACCGTACCGTCATCGACCACATTCAGCCCGGGAATCGAGATGGGCTTGCCCAGCACGAGGAGTTCCTGCATGCGGGGATTTTCATACACGAAGTCAGCCTCCGACAGGTGGCCGAAAGCTTCGTGTATGAAGACACCGGCTAGATAGGGATCGAGCACGACCGTATACTGACCGCCTTTGACCGGCTTCGCCTCGAGCTGGCGTAAGGCACGCCCCGCCGCTCCGAGAACGCGCTCCTCGATGCCCTCCAGCACACCAAAATCCGAGCGCGAATGGACCGATTCAAAACCCTGACGCACTGCCCCGTCCGCACGCGCAACAACGCCGAAGCGACCCACCACGTCAAGCCGCTCCTGCTCGAGGACAGTGCCGGTCGAATTGACGTACCAGACAGTGCGAAAGGTGTCGCCGAGGCTGCACGCCGTGGTCTGAATGCGCGGATCTGCTTCAAGCAGCAACTGGTTGTAATGCTCGAGTAATTCGCGCTTTGCCTGAAGCGAGACCCCCCGCGGGTCGCGGCCCATCTGAACGCGAACCGTGTCCTCGACCGGCTCCACTGCCGCAAGTTCGGTTGTCTCCCGACCCACCAACTGCGCCTGCTGCACTGCCGTCTCCACCCGCATCTTTAACTCATCGAGGTTGTTGAAGGTAACAAAGCTCCATCCACCCCGATAACAGGCCCGAATGCCTCCAGCCAGCGCAAAATTGCGATCTACGGCATCAAGCTGCGGACCCCGGAAACTCACCAGGCTCGATTCGCTCTGCTCAAGGCGGATCTCCAGGTAGTCCACGGTTGTCTTGAGTTGTAAAGCAGCAAGGAGGCGTTCCTGCATGAGCATCACCGGTATGAGTACCTGTATTTTAGAGCCGTGAGCGTCCACGACTTCCGTCATGTAAACTTATGTGTAGTAAAATTGTCATGTCTTCTCATCCGCATGCATTTGGGAGCAGCACCATGAATAACACCAGATCAGATGACGAGCCCAAGGTTGGCTTCACCCCCTACGCCGAACTGCTGAATGGTCGCCTTGCGATGATTGGCTTTGTGGCGGCCTTGATCATCGAAGCGACGAGCGGGCAGGGTGTACTGAAGTTTCTCGGCTTGTTGTAATTGCCGCAGGGTCGGGGTATTCGGGTCGGGTCAATACTCCGACCCTGACTACTGTGTTGTAATGGCTGTCAGCGTCTAATTGGCTTCATGCAAGATTGGTTCTGTGTCCCCATGGATCGGCTGGAGGACCTCCCGGACGATCCTGGCGTTTACCGTTTCCTCAATTGCAAGGGTGAAATCCTCTACATTGGCAAGTCCGTCCATTTGCGTAGACGGGTTCGCTCGTATTTAAGACGTGACGGTGGGCATTCCCGCCAGACCGAGCGGCTTAAATTCGAGGCTCGTAGCGTCGAGGTCTTAGCGACTGGCTCGGAACTTGCGGCCTTACTGCTCGAGGGGCAGCTCATCCGCCATCACCTGCCGCCTTTCAATCAGGCCCAAAAAAGATACCGGCAGTACCCATTTCTGCGCTTGAGCATCCAGGAGGAGTTTCCTCGCCTGCACCTGACCCGCGTGCTTGCAGCCGATGGAGCCGAGTACTACGGCCCATACACTCAAACGGGTTTTGTGCAGTGGATAGCGCAATTATTGTCTGCGGCCCTGGGGATTCGTGGCTGTGAGGACCTGTCCGCTGTGCATCACGGCTGTCTACTCGACCAGTTGGGTAAGTGCCTGGGACCGTGCCGGGACAGGTCGATTCGGCTGGAATACGGGCTCAGGGTCGAGCAACTGCGGAGTCTGCTGCGCGGAGAAGAGTTGCCCGGAGTTATAGACCAGTTCGAAGAGCGTATGCTCCAGGCAGCCGAACGCGAGGAATTCGAGCAGGCAATTGTCTGGCGGAACCGGGCGCAGGCGCTCAAAAGCTTCTTTACCCACCAGGCGCAGGTACGCGAACGTGTAACCCTCGATGCAGTGGCGGTTCAGCCCGGCCCCGGCCGGACGGTCCAGGTGTTCTGGATTCAGCAGGGTAAACTCACCGCCCTGCAAAACTTTCAAGCCAACGGTTCAGATGCGGAGGCTCGTCGGGCCGTTGAGCAAATGTCTAAGGCCTACTACTCCCGAACGCGTGAGGCAGAACCGGTTTTTACCCACCAGCCCAGGGATCTCGATGAAATCCAACTGGTCAGTAGCTGGTTGTACCGGCACCGTCTGGATGCCGACCTGCTCTGGTTGAGTGACTGTAATCCCGAGCAGGTGCCCGGTCTCGTCCTCACACAGATTCGTGCGGCACATCGACGGTTCTAGGACTACGAGTCGCGGACTCGGGGGGAAGCCCATCGCTGCGCACGCCCCCGTCAAGAGAGTACCGCTTGCTTGCCCAGCCAGTAATACCCAGGTGGATCAGTCCGATTACCGAGATGTCATCGAGCTGTCCCAGGAACGGTATGAAGTCGGGTAACAGATCAAGAGGCAAGAGCAGATAGGCGAGGCACAGAGCAACCACCCCAACCTTCAGCCCGCTCGGCACCTCTGTGCTGCGGTAGAAACGAAAAATCCGGCCGGTAAATTGCCACCAGTCTCGCGGAGAGGTCGGCAGGTATTTCATGGCAACACCACAAATGAGGACACTTAATTCATTTTATGAAATGTGACTCATACCTTCCAGTTGGCAGCCAGTCCGAGTCCGGCAGGGCAAAGCCTGTTACATTGGATGGGGCAAAATCCTGGTAGGCATGACAGTCTTCCGGTCTGGAGTGCAAGCGATGAAATTAACGGTTCGCAGCATCGCACTGGTCCTGGCGCTGATCCTGGTGGCATGCGGGCGAGGAGGCATCGACGCACCCGAGGGTTTCACTCGCTATCGTGACACTACCAGGGGCTACACGCTGGTGCATCCTGATACCTGGGTATACCAGCCCGATCCCAAAGGCGGGATTCTCCTCTCCGACCCGGCTGACCCTTCCTACCAGGTCACCGTTGTCGTCAGCGATGCGCCCCGCAAGGACATCAAGGACATTACCGCTTTCGGCACACCCAAGCAGGTGGCCGAGCGGTTCGTCAACGAGGTGCTCAAGAAAAAGGCTCCACCCACAGCACTGGTTGAGATGGTCAATCCCGCCCAGCGCAAAGACGCTCAGGAGCGCCCTTACTACTCCTTCGAGGTCATCCTGGCCCAGGACGGCAAGGCCCGCCACCTGGTCTACTGCCTAAACGTATCAAAGGGTAAAGTTTACACCCTGGTGACCGGCACCTCGGACACGGCCTGGTCCGCACGCCGCGAGCGAATTTACGAGATTGCCAATTCGTTCGTGGTCAGTTGAAGTTCCCTTTTCAAGCGTGCTAGCTTGAGCGTTGCACCTGGAGGGGTGACAGAGTGGTTGATCGTGACGGTCTCGAAAACCGTTGAGGCGAAAGCCTCCGGGAGTTCGAATCTCCCCCCCTCCGCGCCCTTGACTCCTGGATTCCAGACAAGCATCCAGGGTCGTTGCTACAACGATCCCCATCCCGACGCTGATTGCTGTGCAATCCAACGCGGGGCTGCCGCACTTCTAGCTAAAAGTTTTCATCAGAAACGTGACACTGAAAGACAACTACGATTGTCGAGATCATGTAGGTGATTGATGCGATCAGCGCGATTGCTCCCAGCAGATGGAATGAGTCTTGAAGTATGAACTGCGAAAGAACCACAAGCTCAGTCATTTGTTGAGTCTCCTTTTGCTTTGAGATTGAATTTCTGAGCTTGGCCTTTAGTTTTGCCAGTTCCTCATGCTTTATCTCTATGTCGAAGTCCTGGCATTTATGCAATTTTTCAGCCTCACAGGTACAGCTGGGATACCCCCGTCATCTGGTCGGCACCATGTCCCTGCTCGATTGCCTCGGCGTAGACGTGGCGGGCAGCTTGCGTGACCGGCACCCGAGCCCCGCTCACCTCAGCTGCGTCGAGCACGTAGCCGAGGTCTTTCTCGACTAGCTCGATGGGAAACATCGGCGCGAAGTTGCGTGTGAGCATCGCGCTCGCAGCCGCCCTGGCCGCCGGGCTACATACCGGAGTCGAGGACACAATCTCAAGTGCTCTCGCCCCGTCGATCCCGTTGCACTGCATGAGGCCAAGTAACTCAGCCATGGTTGCTACCTGCACGGCCAGGAGCGCATTGACTGCAAGTTTGACCGCCGCCCCACTGCCGGCTGGTCCAGCGTGGTGAACCGCACTGCCCATGGCTCTAAGGATAGGCTCCGCTTTTGCGACCACACCCGCGTCACCGCCCACGAGGTAAATGAGTTGTGCAGCCTCCGCCTGCGGTCGGGAGCCTGCCACCGGCGCATCCAGAAATGTGATTCCATACGTGCGGCATTGCTCAGCCAGTTCCCGCACCCAGGTGACGGTGACGGTTGAGCTTTCGATGGCGACGGCGCTCCCGGCCATGCCATTCAGGGCACCGGTGTCAGGACTCAGCCATACCTGACGCGAGGCCTCATCG
>JACMIX010000177.1 GCA_014380935.1 Gloeobacterales cyanobacterium ES-bin-141
CCCAGGCAGGCAGCGATAATCACCGAGCGGATCAGCTCGTCTGACCCATTGCCGAGACAGACTTGCTGAGCTTTGACATCGCAGTACTGGGCAATCTGCTGCCTGAGCAGCACAGGATCGCTGTCGGGATAGCGATTGGCACGAACCACCTGCTCGCAAGCAAATACGAGCTTGCTTTTGAACCACTCGGGCAGGTCGTAGGGAACCTCATTGGCATTCAGCTTGTCCCCCAGCGGCATCCGAGGCGTGTGGTAGGAGATGAACTCAGTCAGCTCAGGACGCAACCTCGACACTAGAGCTCCTCCTGCGGGGCGGGATTTTCGTACGCGTCGATACGCACGCGCACGGAGTCAGCGTGGGAGGGCAGGCCTTCAGCCATAGAGAGCTGATCGATTGCTTCACTGACCTCGGCCAGAGCCTGGGGCGTGTATTGGACCAGACTGGATGTTTTGAGGAAGGTTTCGACACCCAGGGGTGAGGCAAAGCGGGCCGTGCCGCAGGTTGGAAGCGTGTGGTTGGGTCCGGCCAGGTAGTCTCCGACTGCCTCCGGGGTGGCATGGCCGAGGAAGATTGCCCCGGCATGACGGATCTGCTTGAGCAGGTTCCAGCTGTCGTCCACTGCCAGTTCGAGGTGCTCTGGGGCAAACAGGTTGGAGAGAGCTGCCGCCTCACTCAGGTCCTGAGTCACCACGACAAGTCCATAGTGGGCGAGGGATTTTTCGGTGAGAGTCCGGCGTGGGTGGTTTTCAAGCCTTCGGTTGACTTCTTTGAGAGTTGCTTCTGCGATGCGGGCATCTGGAGTCAGTAAGATAGCGGAGGCCAGGGAGTCGTGCTCGGCCTGAGCAAGCAAATCCGTGGCGAGGAACACCGGGTTGGCTGTACTGTCTGCGATGATCAGGATCTCAGAGGGACCGGCCAGTGAATCGATGCCGACTTCTCCGTAAACCAATTTTTTGGCCAGGGTCACATAGACGTTGCCGGGTCCTGTGATCACGTCAACCGGAAGAATCGTGCGTGTGCCGAAGGCGAGAGCACCAATGGCCTGGGCACCCCCGACCCGGTAGATTTCATGAACGCCCACCTCCTGGGCTGCCACAAGGACAACCGGGCTAATAGCTCCATCCGGCCCGGGTGGAGTTACCATTACGACCCGCGACACCCCTGCCACCATGGCCGGGATCGCGTTCATCAGGACTGTGCTCGGGTAGCTTGCCTGTCCGCCCGGAATATAAAGACCGGCTGCATCGACGGGCGTTATGCGCTTGCCCAGGACGATTCCCTTGTCCTGGAATTGCACCCAGGTCTTGGGAATCCGCTCGCGGTGGAACTGCTCGATGCGTTGCTTGGCGAGACGAAGTGCTTTGAGCAACCCGGTGGATACCCGCTGGTAAGCGGCATCGAGTTCACTGGTGCTGACCACTAATTCAGCCGGGCTCAAATCAACCTGGTCAAATTCGAGGGTGTATCGCAACAGAGCCTCATCGCCATGGCGGCGCACATTCTGGAGGATCTCGCGGACGGTTGCTTCCTTGTGTACGACCTGGTCCGCACGGGTCCGGTGGGCGATCCGCCGCAGTTCCGTTTCCGCCTCAGACAATTGGGTGATGAGTCGCAACATGCGCTATGGGGGTGTTGTCACCTTAGTCTCGCCGATTCTGGCAGCATCATCAAGAGTCCGGCCTCGGGCCGGACGTGCTGGTGCTTCTATTTCGACTGGTAGTATGGCTTCGAAATGTCTGGTCTCCTGCCGGTGCCCGAGTTGACGGCGTAACTGATCCCTTACCTCTTCGAGTCGACTCCACACAGTAATCAGGCCCACTGATGAATTGGGCGAGCACAACCCTGCGAGCTTTAGAGTTTCTCACCAGGACCGGGAGGAATTAGGTAAGACTGGCTATAACAATAGGACTTTTATCGATTCCTCACCGCGATACGATTAGACACCATAGTCCATCGTGGTAAAGGATTGTACTAAACAATCATCCTTGCTTCTGTAGTAGGAATTGAATTTATATAAATTGACTTTTGGGCAAGTCTGATGGACGGATTCTACTATTTGACCAGTTGTACCCACGTAGTGCCAAAATAGTCGTGCTTGAGGCAGTCGTTGCGGAGATTTACATGAAATTCGGCGTAATCGTCTTTCCTGGCTCCAACTGTGACCGTGACGTCGTAACCGTGACTCGGGGGCTGCTTGATCGGCCAACGCGCATGATCTGGCACACCGAGACAGATATCGAAGACTGCGATGTCATCGTGATCCCCGGCGGTTTCAGCTACGGTGACTACCTGCGTTGTGGAGCAATTGCCCGCTTCGCGCCGATATTGGCTGCCGTTCATAAACATGCAAGCCGGGGCAAGTTCGTGCTGGGCGTCTGCAACGGCTTTCAGGTGTTGACCGAGTCGGGCCTCCTGCCGGGCGCGTTGGTTCGTAACCGCGGTCTGCAATTTGTTTGCGACCGGGTGAGCCTGCGCGTCGAGCGCACAGACCTTGCCTGGACGCACCGGTATGCTACCCGCCAAGTCATTACCCTACCCATTGCTCACGGTGAAGGGTGCTACTACGCAGACGAGGCGACCCTGGCCGAACTCGAAGCAAACCGCCAGATTGTCTTCCGCTATTGCAGCCCGACCGGTACGACCGAGACGGCCAATCCGAACGGCTCTCTGCATCACATCGCCGGGATCTGCAACCGCATGGGCAATGTACTCGGAATGATGCCGCATCCTGAACGGGCCTGCGATGCAATCCTGGGCGGAGTCGATGGACTGATGCTCTTTGAGAGCTTGCTTACCGGTGTAGCTGCACCGGTGCGTCGCTAATCCACTATCAGGAGAGTCGTGCCAGTGGCTGCCGGTGTCGTTCCTATCCAGTGCATCGTTCCTCCGCACATGCTACGTGCAATCATTGAGAATGGTAACCCGCGCCAGCGCACCTGGGCCACGCAGACGTTGAGTTTGTCGGAGCGCTTGCGGGGCCGCCGCGAGGTGCTCAGTCGTCTCGTACTGGCAACGCCTACTGGCCAAAAGCGCCGTACTATTTACGATGCGCGCAACGGTTTCGACCTACCTGGGGTCCTGATCCGTACCGAGGGCGATCCACCTAGTGGCGACCCTGCTGTCGATGAAGCGTACGACGGTGCCGGGGCAACCTACGATCTCTATCTGGACATCTTCGAGCGCAGCTCGCTCGACGACCGGGGAATCCGCCTCGATGCCACCGTCCATTACGA
>JACMIX010000178.1 GCA_014380935.1 Gloeobacterales cyanobacterium ES-bin-141
GCGACTGATCTGCCCATTGCCATGGCCCTGGGAGCCGCAGCCCAGAGCGACCTTGCCTACCAGGCCGGGACAATCACGGCCCTCGAGGCCCGTGCCCTGGGTGTGCATGTCGTCTTTGCCCCGGTGCTTGACGTCAACAACAACCCCAATAACCCGATTATTAATGTTCGCTCCTTCGGTCAGTCACCGGCGTTGGTGAGCGAAATGGCTGCGGCCTACGTCAAGGGACTGCAAGACCACGGCGCACTGGCAACCGTCAAACACTTTCCCGGCCACGGCAACACCGGAACCGACTCTCACCTGGACCTGGCTACGGTCAGCGCGAGCCGACGCGAGCTTGAGCAGACCGAACTGTTGCCTTTCCGTAATGTGCTCAGGAGTGCCGAACCTCGGGGAGTCATGGCAGCACACCTGTGGGTGCAAGCCCTGGACGCGCAGCCAGTACCATCCTCGCTATCGGTCCGGGTGATCTCGGGCCTGCTGCGTCAGGAATTGGGCTACCGAGACTTGATCTATACCGACTCGATGGGGATGGGAGGTGTGCTCAACTACACGAACGGTGATCACGCCAGGGCACAGGTTCTGGCCCTGGCCGCCGGTTGCGATGTGCTGGTCATGCCGACGCGCAGTTCTCCCAATGGCGAGTACTCGGCTCTGCTCGGGGTCGAAGCGGGTACGGAGGCAATCCTCGACGCCCTCAAGCGCGGTACCCTGGATGCTGGACGGATTGAACGGTCGGTGCGCCGTGTGCTTGAGGCAAAAGCCCGGCTCGAACTCGACCGCCGTGTTGCCGTGGATCTCAGTGCAGTAGATAGTGTGCTTGCGGACCCCACCCACCGGCAGGTTGCCGAGCGCATTGCCCGGCGCGCTCTCACCCTGGTTCGGGGTGGAGCCCTGTTGCCACTCGGACCAAATCAGCGTATTGGCGTAGTGACCCTGACCAACCGTGAGGGGGCTGGGGCATTCGGGCGCGATAGCCTCGAATTTGTGCCTGCCCTGCGGGCTTACCGTACCTTCGAGACAGTGAACTGGTCCCTCAAACCGACGCCCTCTGAGCTTGAGGCGGCTTTGCGGTTGGCTCGCGGGTCCGATGTGATCGTAGTGGCAGCCTACTTGAAGGTGTTTGTCGGGACCGACAGCGGCGATATCCCGGCTACTCAGCGGGCGGCACTGCGAAATCTGCACGCCGCAAACCCGAAGATCGTCTTCGTGTCATTTGGTAGTCCTTATGCCCTGGCTGCTCTGCCCGAGTTGCCCGTGCTCATCTGTGCCTACGACGATTCGAGGGCGAGCCAGATTACAGCCGCTCGAGCGCTGACCGTGGACGAACCCTGGACGGGTCGGCTGCCCGTACGCATTTAGCGTGGGCACAGTCTTTGGGCGAATGAGGTATGCAAAAAGCGGGCTCGCAGTCCTGGCTGACTGTCAAACCCGCTTTTGGTAAACTCCCCGGGCAAGATTCGAACTTGCGACCAATCGATTAACAGTCGATCGCTCTACCACTGAGCTACCGAGGAACGCGCTTTCAACTTTAACCTCTGCACGCTCGGGACGGCAAGCACCTCCGGCTCCTTCTCAAGCATTGGGCGGTCGGTGTGTCGGCGCAGTACCCTGGCAGGGACCAGCCTGAATTTACGCAGATGTCAGACCATGCAGTATTTGAAGCAGCGGTACGCTTTTTTGCAGCCGCGCCCTGGACCCGGTTTTTGCCCGCGGAAACCATCGACCTGACTATCGAGGGCAACCGCTACGCCTGCCGGGTTTTGCAGCTGGGTTTTTGTTTGCGAGACTCGTCCGGTGCTGTGATGAGTTGTCAGTTTCTTGACCGCCGTCTGGTTAGTCCTGCCGATAGACAACGCCTCAAACCTTATCCACACCCCAATAGCCGTACCTGGACAGTATTCGGTGGGTCTGCGATTAACCCGAGTATCTTCACTGCTGCTTTGGATACCTTCGCCACTCTAGTACCGCCCCGGCAGAGTGAACTGAGCCGGACAGTCAAGCTTGGCAGTGGTCAGCTTGTCCACTGGCCCGGCCGTCTGCATTGGGCAGTACGCGACAGCGACATTCTGAGGCAGGAGTTGTTGCAGTTTGCCGAGACTCACTTTGTAGAACAAATCCGGCGGGCGACTTTCGAGACGACGCTGGGCTGGAAAAAACTGGCAGAGCCTCCCCGGCGTATCCAGGCTCTAGGCCTCGATTACGCCTTGTTCGAATGGCATATGATGGCCTCCCAGACGACGATTGCCGAGGAATTCCAGAACCAGGGTCTGGGAACGACCTCCCTTGACCCGACGACCAGCCACTTCGGCCTGTTTCAAGTAGAAACTGTCCTCGACGGCAATCAGGTACTGGTGCTCCCGGTCCTCAGCCGCACCCTCGCGCGACCCCTCGTCATTGAGGATGGGCGTTTCCCGTCTCAGGTGCATCCCGGTGAGGTACACGCCCTACGCCTGTTTTACCGGGAGAACTGGACTCTGCTCGAGGAGGACTTTTGCTGGCAGCCCGATGCCGCAGCCCAGCTACTGCGCGTCGCCACCCAGCTACCCGCTCATCTGCTTAAAGACTTTAATCCGGTCAAACTCAGTGAACTTTTGAGCTTTATCGCCCTGACCGAACGGGAGTGAACTCGATGCTTACGGTGTTTGCCCACGTGCCCGGTAAGCCTGAATCAGCTCCTGAACCATCAGGGCCACCAGACCAATCGCGATAGTACCGAACAGCAGCACGCCCAGCAAGCACAAACCGAACCCAATCGTCCATATGGCTTCTGTGATTGCCAGGGCCAGGGTTCGCTCACTCAAACCGACATACACCGTGAGCGCCTTGCGGTAAGCGTACCAGGCCGGTACGGACGCTCCGGCCGCAAGCAAACCGGCCATGCCCGCTCCCAAAAGGCGTCCCGCCGCTACTCGCACTGGTTTGAGGCTTCCTGTCATAACCGAGAAGTATAGCCGAACAGGCTTTGTTCGGCACCGGACAGCACTCCGGTGAATGCATCCCAAAACTGGGAAATAAACTGCCGCCACCTTAGGATTGGCGCGTCTGAGTCCGGCTGGGAGCGTAGACGTGAAGGCAGCGAGTGGATTAGTTGGTGGTTTCGTGCTCGCCACGGCAGCTGTGGGGGTCGTGCTCTTGTTTTTTACCCTCTGGAACACTCAGCAAATTCGCTACCTCGCCGAGCGTCCGGCTCCGAGCCTCGTCCAGTTACGTGATGGCCGTACCATTCATGTCGAAGCAAAAGCACCCTACGCACGCGAACCGGAGGTGATTCGCCGCTTTGTCGCCCAGGCACTGCAGGGTTTGTTTACCTGGCGTCACTTTATTCCATCCGGGACTCCGGGGCAGCCTGATTCACCGGATCCGGGCGTGACGCTCAGCAACCGGCTTCGCCTGCCCACGGGAGTCTTTCAGACCGGGTTCTGCCTGAGTGAGGACCTGCGCTCGGAGTTCTTGCGTCAACTTGCCGCCTTGATCTCAAAGACCTTGTCGGGCCGGTCGAGTCAGGTTCTGTTCACTACTAGCTTTGTCGGTGAGCCCCAGGCCGTCGCAGGCCGCGAGCACCACTGGCAGGTCACAGTCATCGGTCAGCAAGTCGTCTACACACCGGGTCGCCTCGAAGGAGTTCCTCTCCCCTTCAACAAAGAAATCTATGTGCGCGCTGTTGACCCGCCCTCCTCTATGGAGGGTTTTCCCGAAACCGTGTTCGAGAAGGCAATTCACCAGACGCGTGCGAGCGGGCTGGAGATTTATGCCATTCAATCGTTGTCCAAAGACCGCTTCGTTCCTCAGTAGGTACCGCATGGAAGACTTCAATGCCCTGGAAGTACCCGACCGCCGCGCACAACTACTTGCGTGGCTGACTCCAACCCGAAAGATTGCCCTTGTCGGCGGGGTCACCTTGCTACCCGCACTCGGCGTCGGCCTGATGCTCAATGGTCTGTTTTTCCCGACCGCCTCCTCTCAGGCCCGACCAGAACCGCCCAAACTTACCGCACGCATGCAAAACGTGTCACCAATCGAGCCACCAGTCGGCGAGATCGACCGTCTCAAAGCTCAAGTTGCCCTCGCAGACCAGCAAAAATTACTCGAGCGCCTTGCCACTCCTACCCTGCCTGCCGCTAAGCCCACCCCACGCCCGGTCAGAATCGTCCCACCTCCCCAAACTCCGCAGACCCTGCCCGTCCTACCTCCTCCGCAGGCCGCACCCCGGCAGTGGCATGAACTAGCCAGTCTGGGCTCAGCAACAGAAGATTTCCCGGCAGGGCGGGTAGCGCCGGTTGCCATGGCCGGTGTGTCAGCCGTGGGCGCTCCTGCGAACCTGGCTGTGAGCGTGTCAACACCGACACCACCCGCCCGGATGACTGCCACCAGTCTCGACCCGGCACTCGAGGCCGGTGTTGACACCGGAGGCTACACGACACAACCGGTATCTCTCGTGGGCGGAGCTACCCGTCCTGCCATTGCCGCCACGACCCTGGCGACAGGAATCCTGGAGCGACCGATCCTCTGGGAAGAGCGCACGGGAGTTCGCGGCTCTGAGTCAGAACGCCATGTTGTCGTGCTCACCGAGTCTCTGGGTGCGGGCTCAGCCGAGGAGGATGGGCCGCAGCTTGCCGAGGGCACGCGCATCCTGGCGGTCGTACAAGATATTTCTGCCAACGGGGTTGTGACTATGCAGGCAGTTGCCCTGCGCGTGGACGACCGCGAGGTGCCGCTCCAGGGAGTCTCAATTCGGGCGGTCGGAGGATTGCCCCTGATGGCATCGCGCAATGACAAAGGTCAGGAGTTTTCGACTCTCGATAGCGGACAGGCCCTGCTTAAGGGAGCCGAACGGGGATTTGACACGTTCAACCGGCCCACCAGCCTCAACCAGATTTTTACACCCGGAGGGAGCAACTTCAGTGCCAGCTATGGCCGTGATCCACTTGCAGCCCTCGGAGCCGGTGTCTTCGGAGAACTCGCCGAGACCGTTCGCGAGCGCAACCGCCAGGCCGTTCGGCAAATTCAGTCCCGGCCCGACTTGTGGTATTTGCCGGGCGGAACGGCGGTTGAGTTGTTATTTGGCCGCGAGATCAGTCTGTGATCAGGACCTGGGTAGTATCGGTGCTCATGGCTGTGATGGTGACTGGACCAGCCCGAGCATCGGTGATGGCACGCGTCCCCTATGACGTCGCCACGGGGGTAGCGGGTCAACCAGCTTTCGTGATCGATTTGTACCGGGGGGTGGGGTTCGATGTCAGCCTGTTGCGCTGTCAGGTGCAGATCAGTGATTGGTGGGTCGATGATCCCTCACGGGTTGCTGCCCGACCCGACCGCACCGCTCAGGTCCTGCACCTGCGTCTGATTCGCCTCGCGGCTGTCCTGCCCAGCAATCGCACCTGGACCACGCTCAAGCTGCTGGTAAAAGATGCTCGGGGCCAGACCAGCCTGTTGCACTTTGTAGTGCGTTTCCAGGAACGGCCCGACATCCGTCAGGACCAGGTTCGCTTTCACGGAGTCGAAGTCCTGCCGGCCATGTCCCTGCCCAGTCCCATCACACCTTTGCAATGACTATCATGCGTTTCATTCAATCAGGATTGTGGACCCTGCTCCTATTCTTCACTCCTGTCCCACCGGTGTTGTCCCAGACCGTACCCGTTCAGACGGTAAACGGTGTCCCGATGCCTGACTTTGCCCAAATCACGCTGGGAAACTTGCCTGCGCTTGTCGAGGGCGGCTCGATTGCCGTGACCGACCCCTACATCGTGGCCCAACTGGGCTACGACCCGAGCCGTACCTGGCTGGCAGGGGACAGGGCAGATCAGGTGATGATGCTCGGCGATGTGAGTGAGGCGTTTGGGCTTGAGCGCTTCAGTCTGCAGGACATCGCCCGACTGGGTCTTTCCCAGTCCCTCGATCTAAAGAAATTGGCCCTCTCTGAGCTGAAGCCACTGGCGGTCAATACCGTGGCGGACATCGTCACCGCGCTGGGGTACGAGCACCTCTACCCAGAACAGGTTCCCCTCCTGCGCGACATCCTCTCCAGCCTTTATACCGGGGAAATTCCCTACGCCACCCTGGGAGAACTTGTTCGGCAGGTGCCCGAATTTGCCCAGTTCTCGCTTGGTGCCGTGAACCTGGCCCTTTACGGTCTCGCGGCCCTGCCGGGTCTTGACAGTCTTGCCATTGGTCTATTGCGCGGCTGGGCTGAGCAATTCGTGCGCAGTATTCCCGGTCTCAGCGATGTACCCTTCGCACAGTATTTGCTCTTTCCCACCAGTTTTACCGGCATCGCAAGCCTCGTCAGCCTCCCGCTCACGACCGTCGAGCAGAAACGGACCCGCACGATCACGGGTTCCAACCGCCAGGGGTTCGCGGTTCCCTGCGAGCGTGAGTGTCTGCACATCGAAATGGGTGACCCTTTACGGGGTAGACAGTGGATCGGTAAGCACCAGCAGGTGCGGGGAGGTCATGGCTACCTGGCTAGTCTTAACGGTGGCAAGGAGCCGACCGGGAGACACCCCTTCGGACCCTGGGGCAAAGTCGTTTTGACGGGTGTGCAGGAAAAAACGGGCCGGGCGGACTTCGGGCTTTACTTGCGCGTTTGCATCAAGGTTCCCCTGGCCTTTGGAGCAGTGCTTGACCTGGGTTGCTCGCCGTATTGCATCGGACCGATCCCCTGGTTGCCGACCCAGGATGTGATTTAAGGCAAAGATCTGCCGTTTCGACAATACTCTGCCTTAAATTCGCCCCAGCAATACTTTGCCTGCGATTTGATTTTTGAGTAGGTACCTCGCTGCAACAGCGAGGACGAGAGGATCTAAATATTGGGCATCGACTCGAAGGCTACTAGGGTGCTGTAGAGCGCGTCGTGTCTCACTTTTAAATCGGCCAATTCTTGTTCTAGCTTGAGCATGTCCTGCCCACATTCTTTAAATTCTTTTCTCGCTTTTTGCACTCTATCTGTAACTATTTGAAATCTATCATCCGGGGACAGGCCGTTTGCTCCGTTCTGTACTGGGTTAGGCGAGATTGGTGGCACAGGTGGAATACCAGAGGCGTGGGAGTTTAGGGTGCCCTGTAGCGGTTGAGGAACTGCTGGCGGCACCTGGGGAGTGGTTGGGCTTTGCGACGGCTGATGAACTGAAGGACCGTTGCTCGTGTTCGGAAGACTTGCTGGCGGGGAAACCGTGGTTCCCACCACCGAAATCAGGCAGCCCCTGCCGCCCCCTTTACCTGGGGGATGAAACAATAGCTGGTTCGCTTTGTTCAGGCGATGTAATGCGCTATACGCTATCGATTCTGTAAGGTTGAGATTGTGCTGGATTTGGGCTTTGGTAAAGTAACCGTTCTTGTGCAAATAATCGTAGACTTCGTGCATTTTCGTGTCAGCCATCAACCCTCTCCTTCTCCCTCGGGGCGTGTTTCTAGATGCAACGTTTGCAGCACTTTGTTCTATAGAAAGGTGCACTTTGGTCATTGCCTTGCGCAGTGTCTCCTTATCTACATCCTGCTCAAGGGAATAAAGCTTGGGGGGAGCTCCGCCGCGCGATATGCCCTCCGCGATCGCGACAAGTGTTTCTTCAACCAAAGCCCTCGCGTGGTGACGGAAGGACGTTTTTGAGAGGTTGACCAGTTGCGAGAGAAGCTTTGTCTCCTGACCTTCGTTATCGGCAATAGCATCAAGGATCTTCCATCTAACCTTGTCGATTTTCCATTGCCGTTCCAAAACCTTGCAGAGGTCGTCAAAGTCGATTCGTCTTGGCGGAATCTGGCTTTGCTGAGACGGTATATTTGTACTGATCACCTCGGTAACCTCCAGTAGCTTGTCGAGGTTAGTAACCGCATACACAGGATCGAGTTTCATACTCTGGCTCTTGTACACTGCGGCAGGACAAGAAAAGACATCGCGCGCTTGTTAGCGTTACACGCGCGCAATGTCCGTATCAGGCCACCGACTTTGGACGATAGTGCTGTCTGGTCGGCGGCCCGAGGAAGCCACTCAAGGAAGCAGCCTCCTAACTGTTTAGGTTAGGGGGCCTTTCTCATGTAGTCAACAGATTCGATCACTACTTTTATATTTCAAGCCGTCAAAAATCTTTTCTATTGTCGGTCGGATTCTGTTGCTTTGATTTGCCTTTGTAGTTCATTAAGAAAGCCAAGTATCGCAGGGATACGCAAATCGTTCGGTTGTTTTATATGCCTTGCCACCTGCCAGGCTGTGGGCCAAATTCCTTGGCCGTGCAAAGCAAGCGCGATAGCTTTGATTGTTTCCTTGACAACGTTCTCCCGCGCTTTCCGCCTGGCGGCGGTGTAGCACCGATGCCGCTCGGAAATGGCCCTTGTCAGTTCTGGGAAGTTGGCGCGCAGGGTCGCGGGGGGGCGCCCGATTCGTCCCGCCACTTCCTGGAGTGGCAGGGATGGCCCGTCGTACAGATGGATCTCCAGGTGGCGTCGGGCTTCTTCTCTGTCTAGAGGGCGACGCGTTCGATGCCCTAGCCCTGCGGGCAAAGAAGCAAATGCGGGGGGTGAAATCATCTGGTCCATGGACCCAATTCTGGGGCTGTGAACCGGCTGAATCGTCCGGGTAGCCATAAGCAGTTCGGCCAGTGGCACTCTCAGGGTGAGTGAAATCTGCAGGAAGTACTCCAGTGCCGGCTTGTAGTCGTTCCTGGTCCACCACCATAGTGTCGAGGGGTTGACGCCGATCATCCTGGCTAGGGCGGCCACGTTGCCGCTAGATTGACGGCCGCGGGTGTTATTCCCGGTAAACCGGACGAGGCACGCTTTCACCACTTCCTTGATGGGGAGGGCGCAGGCCGTCCCTGCCCCGGCGGATGAGACTTCCAACAGCGCACCTACCTCCCATGCTTGACGCTGCCTCCATGGTTCAGCACGCGGCGGGGACGGCGAGAGGTGGAAGGGGTGGCGGCATCGTGGGCAAGTCCCCGCCGCGTCCCTATATGTGAAAGGGGAGCTCTGGCGCAAGCACTCAGTGCATTGGGTACTTAAGACCACGCCGTGGAGTGGGCAGCAGTTGACTGCTGCCAGTTTCCACAGCAAGGGCTCGTAGACGACTCGGCTCGCCTCCAACCCATCTGCCAGGCATATAGGGCACCAGGCTCTCGTCCGGCGGCAGAGGCTCTTTTCGGAGAAGACGGTTGCCCATGGCAGCATCGTCAAGCCTTCGAGATCCTGCCTCAGGGTCAAGGCGGAGGCCGCAGCCACCCATTTGCGAGCGGTGGTGCCAGAACCGTCGATTGTCCATGGCGCGCGGGCGATAGCGCGGTTGAAACCCCGGCTGGTGCTGCGCTTGCAATCGATGGTACCCATGGTGCCTGTGACGCGTGGGGCAAATTCCTGCCCTACCAGGACACCGGGACTAACTCTGTGCAGGCGGGCCAGGCGGACAATGTAGCCCGTGAGGCTCTCAACCTGGGGTGTTCCTAACCCCTCGGGTTGTAAGCCAAACAGACGGCTCGCAGGAGGCCCTTCGCAGGAGGATTCCCAATACTCGGGATTTTTGTCTTCCACTGTTTCTTTCTCCTAGACGTCCTTTTGTCCTCCTACCGGGTCCCTTGTGGCGTTGCGACTGCCGGGGCTGCTGACCCTTCTTCCTTTGCTTTTGGGCTTGTCCTTGTTTGTTTTGAGGGCGGTCTGTGACGGTTCTTTATCTAGACCAAGCTTCTGGTACAAGTCCATGTCTGCACCCGGACGAACGGACATTTTGTTTTCGCCCACCGCGGCTTCCTCGAGCATCAGTAGGCACTTGGGAATGGGCAGCTCGTGTTTTTTAAGGTGTTCGAGCTTCAAGGTGAGTGCTTCCTCTTTGATGGCGGTGCCCAGGGCGCGCACCAGCCAGTCCTTGAGCGTCCCCACGCAACCGATGGTGCGCTCGTAAAGATACTGCCACATGGGTTCAAAATTGGGCTGCTGACTCAAGGGCATTTGCCTGGCGAACGCCTCTAGGACACGTTTGAATTCCTTGCGGTCGTCGAAGTATTCTGCCCGGTAGCGGGGTAGGTGAACTTCTACGCTTCTTCGAGCGAGTTGGCCACTGAGGTCGACCAGCGAAAGCAGTTCGTAAGTGCCGAATAGCACGTGCACCGTGCCTGTGAAACGGGCCATCGATTTGATGGCGTCCATCTGGTCGTTCCATTTTCGGCCGCTGGCCATTTTTGTGAAGTGCTGGGCCTCATCCACCAACAGGGCGACCACCCCCCGTGCTTTGACTGTCTCTTCCATCTCCGCCCGGAGTTCGGAGGTGCTGGACCGGGTAGATCTGGAGCGTTCCACAGCCCCGACTGCGGTGGCGACGGACGCGCTAGGCACGGGGCGATGGTGAAGTTTGTGTTCCCAAAATGCGTCCTTCAGGGACTTCAAAACCTCCACGTAGTAGTCTTTCCAGCTAAAGTTGCCCGAATCGGGTCCGCGGGCCTCGACCGTCACCGCTGGTATGCGGCTGGGATCCAGTCCGGGGTCTTTCGCGTGGGCCTCTGCGAGGATCTTGGACAATTGCAACAGCAAGGTGGTTTTGCCTGCACCCGTTGGACCAATGAGGAACACCAGAGGAGGAACCTCCTCTGCGACCAAAATCTCCTTGAGTGACTCGAGTGCTTCCTTGAGCAAATGGTGGGCGACGGTGCAGTTTTTGAAGTACCCGACCCGTTCGCGAAGGGTGGCATCGAGAAGATGTTGCGGGAAAAGGCTCGAGGCAGCCATCACCAGAACTCCTCTAGTGGCGCACTGTCGAGCACGTCCGAAGCGAGCGGTTCCGCCAGCTGCGCGGCCCTGTCGATGTAGACAGCGGAGGTTTGGAAGGGAACGACGTCGTGGACCGCGGGCACCGTCCCACTCGTAGCCGCCGTAGGCTGGTAAGTGTCGCGCAACTGAGAGTCTTTGAGGCGTTGTAGTAACAGGGGTTCTTGTGCGTAGACCTCGCCCAAGCAGTCCGCTAGCATCTTGGCTGTGACGTTCAGGCGCAAAGACGAGCCTTTGGCTCTGGCACGCAACAAATCGCTGGCCAGGGCGATCTCCTTTTCAGTGCGGCCAGCAAAACGTGTGTAATGCTCGGAGCGGCACCGGATCCAGCGGCCCTTCAGGTAGGCCCAAGCCGAGCCCACGTCGAAAGGGTCGTAGCGGACGGCAACCTGGGTGCGCTCAATGTGTGGATCGCGAAATTCCTCGCACCAATAGTAGATGTTCTGGATCTTGCAGCCCTGGTTCGGGACCACCTTCGCGGTACCGCGGTTGGTGGTGGGCAGGGTAAAAATGCGAAAAGTCTCGTCGTAAACAATGAGGGTATGCTCCCGCTTGCCGCTGGCGGCTAGGGCTGCATGGAAGGCATCACGAGGGCTTGTGCCCAGGGCGGGGTGTTCGCGGCGGTCGTAGAAGTCGTGGGTAAACGCCGCAAGGGAATCGCTGAAGGAGGGCAGATCCCAGACTGCAAGGTTTTTTGGGTCGACAGCTTTAGTGATCTGCCGGACGTTTTTGGTGATCTGGGTATTGCCCAGCAGGTTATGGACGAACAGGGTATTGGTGGTGCCGAACAGCCGCTCGCACACCCCACCGAAGCGGGGCTTTGCCCCTGGACGAACCTTTTTGGTGATGTTGTAGTAGGCCAGGAGGGTCTCGAAGTAGACGCTGCCAAACTCTTTGCCGCCGTCTACCACGATCGTGGAGGGTAACCGGCTGTGTTTCTTGACGCACTCGCGCATGACCATCATGCAGGAGCGGTATGAAGGAGAATCGAAGGTCAGGTAAAAGGCCAAAAGCCTTCTACTGTATGCATCCACCATGAAAGTGACCCAGGGCCTGCCCAAACTTACAGCACCCAGACTGGGGAAGGCCGCTTTGAGTTCGATGTCGAGTTCGGTGTGATCGATGTGGGCGATCTCAAAGGGGCGGTCACCGTGGCGTGGCGTCGTTTCTTCGAGTTCCCAATACACCGGTTCGTGGACATAGGCTGCCTTGTTGCCCATGCGTTTGCGAGTGTGCTCGTAAGCGGGGCGTTCCGCCACCCGAAGCATGAACTTCTGGTAACTGGCTACACCGGCACCGACGGCTTCCCATTCTTTGACAAGCTCGCTGTAAGCGGCAAATTTTCCCATTTGCCTCTCGGTTTCGTAGCGCTCGTCGATGAACTTGTCCATCATCTCGACGGTCATTGCGGAGAGCCTCGCTCCACGGCGACCCGATTTGCTCAGCTTGGGAATCAGTCCCAAGTAGCCATTACCGTATTTCGTCAGGGCCTCACAGAAGCGGGCTTTCCAAACCCTCACGGTCCGCTCGGACACGCCAAACTTTGCGGGGGACTCGCCCGCCAAGACAGCAAGTACGATGGCCTGCCGTTCATTAGCCACACCCAGCTCAGTGGAGCTCGCTTTCTCGAGGATCTCTGTTCTGGCCGTGTGTGAGGGGACACCCTTGTTGCAGACCAGACTGAGTCGACCCTGCACAACCCACTGCTGGAACTGTTCGTGGGGCCATTCGACGGTGTGGCCTTCTGCCGAACGCAGGGCGACGGAGGTTTGTCCGACGTTGACGATGTCCCACCGCCTTTCGTCCCAGATGACGACCGTTCCCACCTCGATCTGGGCTGCAACCGCAGCCCCGGTAAGCAGGGTAGGGGTGGCGGAAGAAGTGGGTTTCGCGAGGTATCCGTGGGCGCGGCCCGTTTCACTGTCTGTAAAAAGGCGCACCCGGTCGGGTTCCCCAGCAAAGCTCGCCGCGCTCAGGTCCGTCCAGATCTTCTCGAAGGCAACCAGCGTGTAGAGCAAGTCCACGGAGGCACCGCCTTCTAGCAGTTCGGCTAAGGTGATCCCCTGGTGCCTAGTGATGCGCTCTACGATGGGTGCGATCTCGGAGTCTTTGAAAGGAACTGGTGCGCCATCTGATGGGACCAAGCGCAGGTAGTCTTCCAAAAAGCGGAGGTTGCGTTGCTTCGTCCAATCGATTTCCTCCGAGGAGCGCACGCGGAAGCTCAGACCCAGAACGTGGGCCGCGTCTGTTGCCGCTCGCGATTGCCACTGGCCCTTTTCATCCCGGTGGTAGCGGTTGGGGTTGCGGGCTTCGAGCCGGAGGAGTTCCTTCTCGGGTTTCCATTCCTCGTAGCCCGCCCAGTCGCGGCGGAGGACAAAGAAATCCGGGTTATAGAGATGGCAAATCCTCTTGCCCTCGGTCGAAAGGTAGTCGAGTTTGATTGGCGGGGGTTGGTCGTAGTATTCGAGTACGTTGTGGTCGTACTCGTACTCGTAGATGCCGCACAACTCGACTTTGTGGCTCTCAAACTGGACCGTATGGCCCATTTTGCGGCTGGGGTAGCGGCCCGTGACGTTGCCCGCACGGCTGGAGACGGCCCTTGATGGGTCTGAGGAGCGGATATGGCGGATGGTCAGGACGGCTTTGTGGAACAACTTTAGCCTCCTTGCCCAACCTTCGAAACAAGCTTCATCAAGCAAGAGTGGTCACCTCTGTGAATAACAGGGCTGCGGCAAAATACCCTCAGGCGGTCACCGCTTGCCTCCCCCTTGCTGGGTCCGATAATAGATGCTTAGCAGTATACTGCTATCCCTTGAACGCTGGGAAGGGGAGGAAGTTCAGGATTTTGCTAAGATGAACGGCAGCGGACCAAGCGGCGATAGTGATCATGAAGCGTGGCACACGAGAGGCGGTGCCGGCCGAGTCGGCTTCGGTGCCGGCCGCCTATGCAGACAATCTGGAATTTCGGCAGAGGCTTAGGCGGCTTGCGGAGGTAGCTGGCAGCGTCAATGCCTTGGCCAAGCGCAGCAACGTCCTTCAGAGCACCCTGCGCCACTACCTGAACAATGGCGGGGAGCCGACAAGACCAGTACTGGTTGCCCTCTGCACGTCTATGGATGTCTGCCTCGAATGGCTCGCACTCGGCAAAGGTCCGATGAGGCGAGAAACGCACCTTGATGCACCGGACGACGGGATTCCCTCCCCGTCTGAAGGCGTCCCGAAACCTGACGAAGCCATCTGCGGCCCCCCTGAAAGCCTGGTAGTGTTCGGCGAGCGCTGGTTGGCTGGAGAAACGCGCTTCGAACCTTCCTGCATTCGCACTGTAAGGGTTGAGGGTGATGCTATGGAACCGACGTTGCGCA
>JACMIX010000179.1 GCA_014380935.1 Gloeobacterales cyanobacterium ES-bin-141
CCCCCCTGAAAGCCTGGTAGTGTTCGGCGAGCGCTGGTTGGCTGGAGAAACGCGCTTCGAACCTTCCTGCATTCGCACTGTAAGGGTTGAGGGTGATGCTATGGAACCGACGTTGCGCAGCGGGGACGTCGTGGCAGTAGACACCGGCGACACTCTGCCTGTGCTGGATGGGCTTTACCTGTTGGTTATCGGTGGAGCGCCTTGCGTCAGGAGGGTGCATAGGTGTGCCCCAAACCGGTTGGAGATCCTTAGCGATAACCCCCGATACGGACCAATTCTTCTGGACATCACCCAGTTCGGTGACGAGACAGCGATTGTCGGCAAGTTGCTGGGGGCAGTGATCCGCCTTTGAGCCTGCTAGAACCGTGCTCCTCGCGATGGGTCCGTTCCCTTGTTCTTCTTTCCGGTCGCCGATGCCCATCACCGCTCCGGTGGTTGGTTGCCTAGCTGCTGTAGAAGGGGCGGCAACAGCGCTCCCAGCAGCCTACCGAGTTGTTCAAGATTGAGGCTCCCATCGCCGTCTTGCTGCTCGAGCGTAGTGCCGTTTTTAGAAGGTGCGATCGCCGGTTTCCCTTCAAGAAGAGATGAATCTGTGTCCACTGTTTCGATGGGTGGTTCCCCGCCAGGAATCGGAATGCAAATTGTCCTGGAAGCAACTTGCTCCTGCAATCGATCTAAATGAATAGTGCTGTGTTGTGCTTGTGCAGCTAGACGCAAAACGGGTTTCAAGGCGCCCTTCGGGAGGGCACCCACTACCTTCAGCGCGTACTTCAAACCTGTCTTAATTGTGTTGTGGGTGGCACTGAGTGTGACGTCGGCAAGTTCGAGTATCCATCCTGGGCTGGCGTAGCCCTTGAGTTGCGTCAGACGCAGGATATACCCGAGGAAGCTTTCGTCTTGTTCGGGATTGGCGGTTCTCACCAACGGGGGCTCGCTGAGCGGGGGAGGATGCTCCATCTGTTCCTGGCCTCGACTTAGTCCGATAAACCCTCGACACCGAAAGGCTGGTATGTCAAAGGCCGCACCAATCTTAGGGGGCGCCCTTCGAGGAACGCCAGCAGCGCGGCGGCAGTCTTGGTGTACAAATCTTGTCTGAAGGTGTAGCCGCTAGTGGACTTCCTGCCCAGCCAAACGTTGCGCAATGCCACCGCCGCCGAGTCAGCTTCGTCGGATATGAACCCCGTGTCGAGGCAGTACAGGAACTGTGCCAATCGCTCCTTCGAGTGGCTGTAGTAGGCCCTAGCGACAATCGCTCTCACCGAAGCGTGTTCGCAAGGCTGTGAACCGGCATAGCGAGATACCTTTGCGGCAAACCGGATAGCGTCCTGGTACGCGAGGCAAAAGTCAATCCGTTCTTTGAGGGTGCGAATCTCCTCGACATTGACGGGCGGGATGCGCATAAGCATGGCAGAACCAATCGCCATCTCCCTGGGCTTGAGGTTGAGGCCGAGGATCTGGGCAGCTTGCCCTGCCGTGCGTGGCAGTCCCTGGTCGAAGACCATCTGGACATCCTTGGGCACGCGCCGGAAGACGAAGAAGGGCACCGACCGCCTGGCTTCGATGACCGCTCGCAATCGGTGCTGGCCATCGAGCAACCGGTCTTTCTCGTCAAAAGAGATGCCCTGCGGCGATAGCTTCCACTCACCTCGGCGCATTTGGCGGGCGTAGAGCTGGACGCGGTGGTCAAACGCTTTGCGGTTTTGGTCCTGCTTACTGAGGTATTGGGCTGCTAGTTGAGGAGTGATCAGCTCAATGGAAGTCAGTATGCCACTGTCCTGCAGGTCGAGAACGGGTAGGAAGTGCTCCGCCCGGCTCGAGTCAAACCCTTCGGAGTCGTCTTGCGGCGGTCCCTCATAAGCCTCGCTGGTCGTCATCGGTTCCGCTTTGGTACGTGGTGGGCTGGTGGCGGGGGCAAGTTTGGCGGGGTAGAGTTTCCACTTCGGCCTTTCTGACAGGTCCGGCCAGCGCTGCTTCGTTCCCTCGAACAGATGGCTCCGCCGAGCCGCTTTGTGGATTATACCAGTAACCCGTATTCAAAATACGGGTTATCCGTACCTTGAATCGGTTCTGTCTGTGCCAGCAAGGCGAAAGAATCACGCAGTCGCGTTGGTGACTCGCGTAGATGGGCAACGGCAAGCTCAAGCAGCAGTTTGGCAGGCGGTTACGGGTGCTGCGGGTGTTGAGGGACATCACCCAAGAGCAGTTGGCGGAGAGGTGCGGGGTCTCTGTTGACCACCTGAGTATGCTCGAAAGGGGAATCAACGGGCCGTCCTTCGATCTGCTGGAGCGGCTCGCGGATGTTTTGGGGGTCCGCGTCAAGGAAATGTTCGACTTCGAGTTGCTCGAACCGCGGGAGGGGGCCTAATGGGAGCCTCGCGATAATCAATATCTAAGGAAGGCCCGCGAACACGCTGTAAAACAGAGGCGCGGCCTGTCGTGGCACCGAAAAGCTTTACTGCGGCGGAGTCAAATGGTCCTTCAAAAATCGAGGACGAGCTCGATATAACAACTATCAGCCCGACAGTCCGTGCAAGTGTTCCCATGCATGGGGTCAGTGTAGCGTATTGCTCCGCTAGCTTGGTTTCGGCTCATCGCTTAAGCGCTTAGTCTTTAGCCCTCCCGCTCCCCCAATTGCTAGGGAAGGTCAGATAAGGTAGCTTTACTTGACC
>JACMIX010000180.1 GCA_014380935.1 Gloeobacterales cyanobacterium ES-bin-141
CGTCCGCCACGGTCTAGTACCGGTCCCTGGAAAGCCGTCCGCTAGACTGTGATTCATGAATGACACTGTAACGGACGCGCTCGACGCCGTTGTGCGGGGGCTCTCGCTCGATTCTTACCGCTGGCACATCTTTTTGTGCGCGGATCAGACCAAGCCGCTCTGCTGCGACAAAGGGGCCGGGCTCGAAGCCTGGGACTACCTCAAAAGGCGTTTGAAGGAACTCGGTCTGGACCGGGGGGAAGCAGCTATTTTGCGTACCAAGGCCAACTGCCTGCGCGTCTGTCAGCATGGCCCCATCCTGCTGGTTTATCCCGGCGGGTACTGGTACCGCCATGCAAACTCCGAGGTAATCGAGCGTGTCGTGCAGGAGCATCTGTTAGGCGGAAAACCGGTCCAGGAGTATTTGTTCCTCACGAATCACCCGTAGGGTTGCCCAGACAGGGGAACATTGTTCCGGGAAAATTTGTTCGATGACGGGTTGTCTCTCAACGCCTGACTTCAAATTTTGTCAAACCTTCCGGCTGCCCGTACTCGACGGTGACGTCCTCGACCATGGCCGGTGGTGCTCCCCGCTGACACCAGGCAATAAGTTGTTCGACGGCCTCCCGGTTGCCCTCGAGGACTGCCTCCACGCGACCATCGTCGAGATTGCGTACCCAGCCGTCGGTGCCCAGGCGCTCGGCCATGCGTCGGGTGGCAGCCCGATAACCAACTCCCTGAACCTTACCGCTGACGAGGATGTGAGCCCGGACGCGATCAAGCATAGTAGATATCGCCGAGGAGGACGCTCTTTGAGGCCCCGGTAACGGACGGCAAATTACCGGGTTGGCCCTGCAACCGTAACCAACCGAGCACCGCGAAGGCGATTGCTTCCTTGGAGTCGCTGTCTACCCCTGCGACTCCAGTTGTCTGCACTTGTGCCGGTGCGAGCAAATGTTCCAAGCGCTCGACCAGAAAGCTGTTGCGAGCACCACCCCCGCACAAGAAGACCTGCTCGGGATAGGCGGGCAGGAAGTCCCGGTAGGCATCCGCGATCGAACGGGCAGTCAACTCCGTGAGTGTGGCGAGGAGGTCGGGCAGGTCCAGTTCACGGCCCTCGGTGAGCAACTGGCGAACCCGCTCGGCTCCGAAATATTCCCTGCCGGTCGATTTGGGCGGCTTGACCACGAAGTAGGGGTCCGTGAGCCACTGCGCCAGTAGCGGTAGACAGGGCTTGCCCTGCCGGGCTGTCCTGCCGTCCGCGTCCCAGGCAGACCCGGTTACAGTTCGGATCACCCCATCGAGGAGCAGGTTAGCGGGTCCCGTATCAAAGGCCAGAACCTGCTCCGGGCTCTCCCCCGCGCCGAGAAAGGTCACATTGCCGATACCGCCCAGATTCTGGATGCAGCGGGTGTGTGAGGGGTCTCGTAGCAGCAGGTAGTCTACCAGGGGAACAAGCGGTGCTCCCTGTCCTCCTGCTGCTATGTCGCGGTTGCGAAAATTGCTGACGGTCGTGACACCTGTTTGCTCTGCTATCACGGCTCCGTCTCCCAGTTGCAGAGTGTGACCGGTTGTATTGGTAGGAGGCTGGTGGTGGACGGTCTGTCCGTGGGAGCCGATGAATGCCATCTGCCCGGTAGTAAGACCGGCCCGGTCGATAACTTGTAGGGCACACTCAGCAAAGGCGAGACCAATGTCCCGGTGGAGACGGCTGACCTCGGCGACGGGAACCGGCTCTCCTTCGGCAACTCGTACAGCGCGCAGGTGTAGCTCGGGCGGGTATGGCAGGCAGAGGGTGGCAAGGGTCGTCAGGGCCGGTTGTGCGGGAGTACCGCGAATCTCAACCAGGGCGGCGTCGATGCCATCTAGCGAAGTGCCACTGATTAAACCGACCGCAAACGTCTCAGCCATGTGTTTGTTCACCACCAATTTCATACCTGCCGGGGCGACCCACCGATGTGGTAGCCAGCCGCATTCTGCACCATAGCAGAAGCCAGTCCCCAGATACACTCGTGTAGTACACGTCCGGGAACGCCCCATGAGCAATCAACCTGGCTCCAAGCGCCGCAAGACAGCCCTCATCACCGGCGCGTCGGGGGGAATCGGCTATGAACTGGCCAAACTCTTCGCCCGTGACGGCTACGACCTTGTACTCGTAGCGCGAAGCGAGTCCAAACTTATGCAACTAGAGGCGGAACTCAAAGAACGCTTCTCGACCTCGGTGATCGTCCTGGTCAAAGACCTGTCGAAGCCGTCCTCGCCCACGGAAATTTTTGCGCAACTGCAAACGCAGTCCGTCAGGGTCGATGTCCTGGTCAATAATGCCGGGTTCGGTGGATATGGATTATTTGGCCAGACCGACCTGACCATGGAACTCGAAATGATGCAGGTCAATATGGTGTCGCTCACGCACCTGACCAAGTTGTTTTTGAAGGATATGCTTGCCCAGGGAGAAGGCAAGATCCTCAATCTCGCCTCGACAGCAGCCTTTCAGCCGGGTCCGCTCATGGCGGTCTACTTTGCCACCAAGGCTTACGTTCTTTCATTTTCAGAAGCCCTGGCTGAGGAGTTGCGCGGGTCGGGTGTCACCGTGACCGCCCTCTGTCCGGGGCCGACGGCTACCGGCTTTAAAAAAAGGGCTGCCCTCGAAGCATCAAAGCTTTTTACCGGCCAGGTCATGGATTCTGAGACCGTGGCAAAGCTTGGCTACCGCGGGTTGTTCAATAAACAAACCGTCGTCGTGACGGGCTTGCGCAACCAGATCATGGCGTTTTCAGTCAGGTTTGTCCCGAGGGACATGTTGACCCAGGCGGTCAAGCGTATGCAGGACAGCAACTGATGAGCTGCTGGGAAATGTGATTGTTGTATTAAGTTGCAAGACAAAGTGAGATCTGGAGGGTAAGAAGCTCTAAAATTTCTGTATCGATAACTACAGAATGAGGTTCTATGAGAGCAGCTACCCCCGCCTCTCGGAGCGCAAGTTCAGAGAATACATTTGCTCCCCAGGCTCGGCAATGGGTGAAATTGCGCGACCGCCTCTGCGACTACAGCGATGATCAAGCACTGCTGCTGTGCGAAGAAGATGGTCGCTGGGTGGTGTGGGTCCCCGATCACGGTGTAGCTGTCCTGGAGCGCGAGCAGTTGCTGAAGTCCCTTTGACATGTACGCGCAAAGTGTCTTTGCTCTTGACTAGACTGGCGGCTCAGGATCTAGCCTGGTTGAGCTGATCAAAACGAGACGCAGGACGGCTCGTCAACGCGCAGTACAGATTGCTGCTGAAAGGCGTCCTTGTACTCTTGGCGGATCTGTTCGACTTCGGCGCTACTCTCCTGATTGAAGGTGTAGAGCAAGATCAAGAGCTTCGAACCCTCTTGTATGACTTCTCCACTCGCTCCCTGGAACTGCCCTGCACCGCTCAGCAAAGTCAGACCATCCGGGAATAGGGGAGTCACAACGGTGTCAACAAAGGCTTGAAACTCCGCCTCGGTTACTTGCGAACCATCCGGTTTTGACAGACCGAAGAAAAGTTCAGTCCTGGCGAACCGCTCCGCGTTGACCAGAGTGCCGCAGACACTTGATGCAGCAGGCGTCTTCGTTTCAATTTGTTGGGCGAAACCAGGTACGGTAGCACCCAGGACCAACCCGGCGCTCAAAAAGATACCCGCGACAGTACAACGCATGTAGCTTTGCATGGCAATTCTCCATAAGTATGATTTAGAAGACGAACCAGCACGAACAGCGGAAGGCTGTCAGTTAAGTGTTAGCGGGTAAGGTTTGCGGCAGCATTACCTGACTGTGGCGGTCTTGATCGCAGTCCGTAGGCGATTCCTGACCCCGTGAACACTGCGAGTAAGAATTGCTTTTTCGTCTCCAGGATCAGCTTAGGGGGCCTTGCGAGCACTAACCAGAGACGATTGGGTCGTTAAGGAAAATTCGCCAATTGCATTGCAGGTCGCTCTCCAGCCGTCAGGTTGGAGGCTTTGCAGTTATCAAAGACGTTATGCCCCTGGCGACATAACCTCCTTAAAATCCGCATAGTCCGGTTCAAATTAGTAGTGGGTGCCAGTTGTGCGGAAGTGCACCGCTGTTTTACCAGCAGAGTCTTGCACATCGCCTGCCTCGACTGTGCAGTAAACCAGCCAGTGATCGCCGCAGTCCATGCGATTGGCAACCCGACACTCGAGGAAGGCGAGGGCATCTTTCAAAACAGGTGAGCCATTCTGGGCGTCGAGCGTCTCCACACCGGCGAAGCGGTCTTCTCCGGGGCCGAAGGGCTTGAGGAAGTGTTTCATCAAGGGCAGGTGCTTGCCTTCCTTGAGCAAATTGAGCACAAAGGTATCACCCGGGTACATCAGCGATTCGATCGCCCGGTCTTTGGCGACGGCCACGGTCAGGCCGGGCGGATTGAAGGTTGCCTGGGAAACCCAGGAGGCAAGCATGGCACTTGCTGCGTCCCCCTGTCGGGTGGTGACCACGCTGAGACTGCCAACCAGGCGTCCAACGGCTTGCTCCACGGGTGTGTCGATCTGACGGGTGGGCGGGTTGGCTCTTTTAGCTTTTTTGATCAGCGCCTGAGCAAAGTCGGTACCTGCTTCTTCGCACTGCTGCAACGTTGCGGCGGTGGGTTTGAACTTGACCCGGATAGGCTCAAAGCCGAAGCTATATCCAGCGTCCTGCAACTTGCCCATTAAAAGGTCAATTGCCTCCCCGCTCCAGCCAAAGGAGCCGAAGACCCCGGCCAGTTGAGACTTGCCCGCCGTGGACAGGACGATCCCGAGCGCTGTCTGCACCGGGGTTGGGACATGGCCGCCGATGGTCGGCGAGCCGATGATAAACCCCGCGGTGTGCTCCAGGGTGGAACGAATCTCCTCGGCTGAGGCAAATTCGCAATTAATCGCCTCGACGGCTACACCGGCCTTGGTGATGCCTCGAGCGATGGCCTGGCTGAGAGTCGTAGTATTGCCGTAAGCGGAGGCGTAGAGGAGTGCGACTGAGAGGGATTGGCTGGTCTGCTCACGGTTCCAGGCCCGGTAATGCTTGAGGATATCGCGCCCGAGCTGGCGCAATAGAGGACCGTGGACGGGTGCATAGATCTGTGCGGGCCAGGTCTCGAAACGTTCGAGGACTGTCTCAACCTGTCGGGCCTGGGCGGCCATCAAAGTGTCGTAATAGTAGCGGCGATCGGTGTTATCTACGGTCTCGCTTCCCTCAAAGAGCGGTTCTCCACAGACATGTGCCCCGAAAAACTTATCCGTATACAGGATGGCTGTCCCGGTGTCGTAGACGCAAAGTCCATCGGGCCACCTGGGTGTCGGTGTGGGAATCAAATGGAGTTCGTGTCCCCGGCCCAGGTCGAGTGTTTCCTGCGAGCGAATGACCTGAAGCTCGGGCAGGCCTACGGGTACTTCTTCCGCTTCACTCAGCGTGCGCAGGGCCGCGGCTCCCGGGTTGGAGCAGACAATTGTCAGGTGAGGGGCCAGCTTGAGCAGTTCGAGTAGGGTCTTGAAGCGGTTGGGGTTGATATGACCGACGATCACGTAGTCGATGCGTGCGAGTGGTATCAGTCGCTCCAACTCGACCAGAAAGAGAGCTGTGAAGGTCTCACCGGGTGGAGTGAGCAGGGCGGTTTTCGCGCCCTGGATCAAGAACGTATTGGAGGTGGTGCCACGCTGGAGAGCGTACTCGATTTCAAACTTGAGGCGGGTCCAGCTGCGGGCCTGTAAAACCCAACTGTCCGCTCCCACGGGTAAAACCTGGACGTCACGCTGGGCGGGTGGGCTCGTCATGGCTTTTCTCCAGATGGTTGGACTGGCTCAGTAGTGGTTACCGACTTTGCGGTGGTGTACGGCGGTGGTGCCCTCTAAATTGGATACCCGTCCGTCTTCTACCGTGCAGTACACGAGCCAGTGGTCCGAGCATTCCATGCGGCTGGCAACCCGGCACTCCAGGTAGGCCAGGGCGTCCCGCAAAACCGGCGAGCCGTTCTGAGCTGCAAGCGTCTCCACTCCTACAAAACGGTCTTCTCCGGGGGCAAAACGCTTCAGGAAGTGACGCATCAGCGAGATGTACTTGCCCTCTTCGAGAATATTGAGCACAAAAGTGTCGCCAACCTGCATCAATGCCTCAATGGCCCGGTCCTTGGCCACCGCAATCGATAGACCCGGGGGGGAGAAACTGGCCTGCGATACCCAGGAGGCGAGCATCGCACTTTTGAGATCGCCTTTGACGGCACTGATGACGTAGAGCCCGCCGGACAGGCGGCCCATGGCCTTGTCGATATTGACATCGACAGCTTTCATCTGCTGGATGGCCTTGTCGCGGCTCAGCCACTGGGCAAGGTCGGTACCCGATTCCTCACACAGCTTGTAGGTAGCCCCGGTGGGCGCGTCCTGTACCCGGATGGCGGGAAAACCGACGGTGAGGCCCAGATCGCTAAACCGGCTGATCAAGGGGGTGATTGGCTCGTCACAGTCGCCGAAGGCTTCATAGACCCCGAAAGTCTGCTTCGCCCGGACGTTGGCCAGAACCAGGCCAAGGGCGGCCTGGGCAATCTCGGCCCCGGCTCCCGTGGTTGGGGGGGTGCCTACCACCACGCCGGACACCCGGCCCACGATCTCCTGAATTTCGACCAGTTCCGTTGCTCTCAGGTCCACCAGTTCTGCCGCTACGTGTGCCTTGGTGATGCCCTGGGCAATCGCCTGGGACATTCGGTCACTGTAGCCGTAGTCCGACACGTAAAAGACGGCGACAGTGTTGGTGGCCTGGTTGTGCTCCTCGCTCCAGCGGCGATAGCGCTCGACAAG
>JACMIX010000181.1 GCA_014380935.1 Gloeobacterales cyanobacterium ES-bin-141
GCCGCTGTGACCGGGGGGACTGGGAGGCAGGTGGTGGCACTGGGGCTGACCAACCAGCGCGAGACCTGTGTGCTCTGGGATCAGGCTACCGGCAAGCCTCTCTACAATGCGCTTGTCTGGCAGGACCGTCGGACCAGCGACCTGTGCGCCGAGCTTGTGCACGCCGGTCATGAGCCGTTTATCCAGAGCCGGACGGGTCTTGTCATCGATGCCTACTTCTCCGCGACCAAACTGGCCTGGTTGCTCCGGCACGTCTGTGCTCCCTACCCGGGAATGCGGGCCGGTACGATTGACAGCTGGATCCTCTGGCAATTAAGCGGGGGTCGAGTACACGCCACTGATACCAGCAACGCCTCACGCACGATGCTCTTCAATCTGCACACCCGGGCGTGGGATCCAGAGCTTCTAGGCCTCCTCGACATTCCCCAGGACATTCTCCCCGAGGTGAAGCCCTCGATTGGCTTTCTGGGTGAGACCCATCCGCGCATCCTGGGTTACAGCGTCCCGGTGACGGCCATGTTCGGGGATCAGCAGGCGTCCCTGTTTGCCCATGGCTGTGACCGTCCCGGTCCGGTCAAGTGTACCTATGGCACCGGCTCTTTCCTGGTCAGCCACACCGGACCGCAACCCGTGTCCTCCCACCATCGCCTGCTCAGCACGGTTGCCTGGTCGGATGCCCAGGGAACTGGCTACGCCCTCGAGGGTGCCCTTTTCACAACTGGTGCCTGTGTGCAGTGGCTACGCGACGGGCTCGGGATCATCGAGAGCGCCGACCAGACGGGTCCCCTGGCAGCGAGTGTTCCGGATAGTGCGGGTGTGTATTTTGTCCCGGCTCTGAGCGGGCTGGGAGCACCTCACTGGGACATGGCAGCCAGAGGGCTGATTATTGGCTTGACCCGGGGGAGCACTAGCGCTCACCTGGTCCGGGCTGTCCTCGAAGCAATTACTTATCAGGTCAGAGAACTCACCGACGCGCTGAGCGCCGACACGGACACGGCTCTAACCGCGCTGAAGGTCGATGGAGGAGCTGTACGCAACGATTTTTTGATGCAGTTGCAGGCAGATGTACTCGGTGTGCCGGTGGAGCGCCCGCTGCACACCGATACGACTGTGCAGGGAGCAGCCTTTGCCGCAGGACTGGGTGTGGGGATGTGGGAGGACTATCAGGCCCTGGTGAGTGCCCGTCCGATTGAGCGTTTGTTCATACCGGGGGAACAATACTCAGCTGCTCAGTGTGGATTTGCTCAGTGGCAGCGAGCGGTTGAAAGGTCCAAGGGTTGGGCCTAAAATCAGACGTCAAGGGGTATCTTCACGGTGAAGATCGTTTCTCCTGAATCACTCTCGACACCGATGGTGCCTCCTAGCTGTTCGACCAGCTTTTTGACCAGCGCCAGACCCAGACCCGTACCGCCCTGCTGCCAGGGATCCATGTTCGCAATCCGGTAAAACTTCTCGAAAATGCGCTCTTGCTCCTCGAGTTGTATTTCTACTCCCGAGTTGCAGACGCTCAACTGGATACAGGGCCGGTCGGCCATACAACCGAGCCGGACCTGTACGTGAATGGTTCCCTCTGCCGGGGTGTACTTGCAGGCATTGTTGACTAGTTCCGCCACGACACGTGCAAGACTGCCGGGAGCGGTGCTCAGAGAAGGTAGCCCCGGGCTCAGGGTGAGGTTTAGGGTCAACCGGCGTTGTTGAGCACGTGAGTAAAAGGGTTCGAGGGTGTGGGGCAACCACTCTTCGAGGACAAGCACTTCGCTTATCGTCGGTACTGTGCCCAACTCTAAACGCTGTAAGTCCAGGAGGTCATTGATGAGGTCGCTCTCACGCGCACTCTCCTGGCTGAGAATATTGAGGTAGCGCTGTTGTTGTTGCTGAGTCGGATTCCCCTCTAGCAGGCGGATTGCCAGCCGCATATTGGCAATCGGGGTACGCAGTTCGTGCGAAACGGTACTGAGGAATTCATCTTTGAGCCGGTTGAGCTTCTGAAGTTCAACCATTTGCAACTCTAATTGCCGGGCTCGTTCTAGTGCCAGGCGTTGTTCCTCGGCTTGCTTGCGCTCGGTCACATCTCGCCCGACTGCTTGAAGCTCAACCAGGTGTTCTTGCTCGTTGAAAATTGAGCGCACGGTCCATTGCACCCAGCGGACTTCTCGATCCGGCATGACGAACTCCCCGCTCATGGTCATTACGGGTGCGTATTGAGTATATACATCAGACCGAGTATCAGTCTGCACTTGCTCGTCCCCGGACGTGAACGGTACAAACTCTTGGCCGAGCAACTCTTCGCGCTGCTGGCCGAAATACTGACAATAGGCTTCGTTGACAAATGTGAGGTAGCCCTCAGGTACAAACCGGCAGATTAACTCGGTCTGGTCCTCAACGATGCCCCGGTAGCGTTGCTCGCTCTCTCGCAATGCCCTTTGAGCCTGCTCGCGCTCGCGCTCGGTCCGGCGCAGTTTGAGATAGGGGTAGCTAATGAAGATGAGGAACGTCCCGAAGGCGAAGGCTGCGATGGTGTAGGAAACCTGTCGTACCTGCTGCCAGGTCACTCCTTCAACATCTTCTTCGTTAAGCCCAAGTTCGAGCATGCCCACGGGTTGCACATTGGGCAGAATGGCGTAGGAATCGGGACTGAACTGCAGTCTATGATCCCAGATAGGGTTGGCCATGAAGTAGTGGGAGCTGTTGCTGATCATCAGCTTTCCCCAATATGTCTGACCGGCGCGAAGGGTCGAATCAATCAGTTCGCGCGGCGCACGCGCACCAAGCAGCCGCTTTGAGCTGCCGGATGGGTGCTGGTTGGTGCTCACCCGGATGTCCCCGGCATATAGTGTTGCCGTGGCTTTACCCGTTTCCAGGGCGATACCGTCGACTAGAGTAGGGTCGCGATTGATCAGATAACCGCTCACAGCCAATCCCCGGAACCGTCCGTCCGTGCGTATGGGCCGAACGGCCATAATCATGAGTGCGGTCCCGGCCGCGTCGGTCTCGGCCAGCAGGTTTGCCTGACCCCATAGACCCAGTCGGGTCAAGTTTTCAACCGTGACTTGTTCTGTACCGCTGAAGTACTCAAACTTGGGTTCGCGGGCCTGCTCAAGGGCATCACGCACGATTGGCCAATCGCCCAGAGGGCTACCGACGAGGACCGGCACGCGAGTGTAGCGCAACTTATATTTGGGCAATGATTGCTCTGCCGGTACCCAACGAGGCTCTTGAACGCTATCGGGATCAAACCGTGGTCCGATGTCAACCAACCTGTCATCGGGCTGCAACGCCCGACTGCTGCCGGCAAGGATGCGCCCCTGGGTATCGGTGATGAGTGCGAAGCTGCTCTTGTACTGCTCAAGCTGCCTGAATAAAGTTTCGCGGGTTGCGCGTGTAGATGCGCTACTCAAGTCGCCCGTCTCAGCTAGTTCACGAATACTTGCCGTAGAGGACTCCATCAACTGGCGTTTGCTCGCGAGTTTGTTTTCAAAGGCAATAAGGTCACCTGTGAGCCAGTAACTCGTCAAACGCAAATAGAAACCGCCGAACCACTGTGAGGTGCTCTCTGCTCCTAAAGTGCTGGTGAGCAGCACGCACAACACAATCCCCGCGAACAGTCTGGTGCTCGTCGTGCGGAAGTCAACATCCGCGAACACCAGCTGGTTGATGCGGGGTGCCCGTTTGGTCCGGGTAAGCTTGAAGAATAATTTATTCATTGCGCATGGCCACCATCGGGTTCACGCGAGCCGCACGGCGAGCGGGCAGCCAGCAGGCCACGAGTGTTACAAGCGCGAGCCCCAATGATACTGCTCCGATGGCCCGGGGATCACCGGCACCAACCCCGTAGAGTAGACTTGCCAGAATGCGTCCAAGGGCAATAGTTCCCGCCACACCCAGGACCAGCCCAATCAAAACCAGCACCATTCCCTGACCGACAATCAGCTTGAGGATGTGGCCCGGAGTAGCTCCCAGGGCCATTCGAATACCGATTTCACGCGTCCGCAGGGTTACGGAGTAGGACATTACCCCATACACCCCTATGGCTGAGAGCAGTGTGGCAAGACCAGCGAACAGGGCAAGCAGCAGCCAGGTCAAACGCGGTTGAGCCATGGAGCCCGCCACTACCTGCTCCATGCTGAGAACGCGCGAGATGGGCAGATCGGGGTCGATCGCGTGAATAGCCTGCTCGACAGTGTTTTTCAATGAAAGCGGCGCTTGCGTGGTGCGGACCATAAACACCATATACGGCCACGGATCCTGTGAATAAGGCCTGTAGGTCTGCGGCCCCGGCTCGGTGCTCAACTCGTTTTGACGCACGGAACCCACAACCCCTATTACCGTGAGCCACGCGGAGGTGGTCTCCAATTGTAGTCGCCGACCGATAGGATCCTGATCGGGAAAGTGACGGCGAGCCATGACTTCGTTAATGATCACGACCCCGGTTGAGTCCTGGGTGTCCTGCTCGCTAAAAGTCCGCCCACTCAGAATCGGAATGCCCATGACCCGGAAGTACTCCGGACTGGCCGTCAAATAATCTGCCTGTACCTGCGCGTTGCTCGGCTGCCCTTCGATTGCGACAGACCCCATGCTCAGGTAACCGCTCAGGGGAAGTGCAGTTGCAAGAGCAACCGACCGGACACCGGGAAGCATCCGGATCTGTTCGAGGGCCTGTGTTGAGAAAACAGCTCGGACGCGGGCCTCGGGGTAGGTCCCCTCGGGAAGGCTGATCGGCACGGTTAGAACATTCTGAGGCCGAAATCCGAGGTCTGCCCTTTGCAGATTGAAGAGACTCAGACTCATCAAACCCGCTCCCACGAGCAAAATCAGCGCGAGTGCCACCTCGCAGACGACCAGAACCCGACTCAGCCTACCGATCCTGGAGCCCGAGCCCGAACTGTTGTCTTTGAGAGTCCCGGCCAGATCTGGAGTTGAGGCGGCAAGGGCCGGGGTCAGACCAAAGAGCAAACTACTCAGCAACGACACTGCCAGGGCAAAGACAAGCACCTGGGTATCAAGACCAATCTCCCCGACTCGATAGGCATCTGGCGGGAGCAGCAACTGCAACAGGGGAACGCTCCACACGGCGAGGACCAGACCCGCGCCACCCCCCAGCATCCCCAACAACGCACTCTCGATGAGCAACTGCCGCATAATCTGAAAACGCGTTGCACCAAGGGCGGCGCGAATAGCGATCTCTTTTTGACGTACTGCCGAGCGCGCGAGCAGCAGATTGGCAACATTCGCACAAGCAACCAGCAGTACAAAACCCACAGACCCGCCCAGAATCCACAAAATCAAACCCAGCTCGCCGACTAGGTGCTCGCGCAACGACACAACCCTGGCGCTGTAATTCTGGTTGGATTTTGGGTACTCACGGGCGAGCCGGTGAGCAATGACGTCCAGATTTGCCTGTGCCCGGGCGGGTGTAACTCCTGACTTCAAGCGCGCCACCATCTGCAAACCCAGGCGATTATTCCTGTCCATCACGTTCTCGATGCCCTGCAAAGACGTGGCCCGTCCCGTCCACAGGCTCAGGGGCAACCAGAACTCGCTATGATTGGCAAACTCGAATCCCGCAGGCATTACCCCGACGACTGTATATAGGTCTGAGCCAAGGGCAACCGTCTTACCCAATACATCCCGCTTTGCACCGAAACGCCTCTGCCACAGTCTGTGCCCGAGAATAACTACCCGCTCAGCCCCGGCAACATCCTCCTGGGCCCGAAAAGTGCGTCCCAAAAACGGACTGCTACCCAGGATCGAAAACAAATTGGCGCTGATGTAGGCCCCGGCCAACCGCTCGGGCTCAGTTCCGGCTTTGAAGGTCAGACCTGTCGGCAAATAGCCCGCAGTGGCGCTGAATACCTGTTGCTGCGTCTGCCAATCGAGCAGATTGGGGTAGGAAACGGAGGTCGGTTGCTGCTGATAGTGCTCTACAACAACTACCAACCGCTCGGGCTCGATGTAGGGCAAAGGCCGCAGTACCAAAGCGGACAACAAACTGAAGATGGCCGTGTTTGCACCGATCCCCAGCGTCAATGTCAGGATGGCCACGACCGCGAAAAGCGGAGCCTTTACAAGTAAACGCACTGCATAACGGAGATCTCGCCAGAGTAGCACCACGTCTACATCTTCACCTACGCCAATCGACTATTTAAAATACTTCTGAATTTACAAAATTAAGACTAAGCCGAGCGAGATATCAGAAAAACTCATCTTCAGTTTCTTGCGAGAAAAGCCTAACTTGCAGCGAGATGGGTGTCAAGGGCCACCGCGGTACAGGCAAGAAAGTACTCGATATCAGCACAGTAAACCGAAGGATTGTCGAACTGGTTTTGCTCATGAAAACGATGCGAGAGCAATCCGCCTCCACATACCTCTTTCCACTGACAGCCACGACAAGTCGAGCAAAGTGAAGGCTCCGGTTCGAGAATCTGCTGCATCAAACTGGTCTCAAGCAGACTCTGAATGGGGTCGTGCAGGACATTCAATCCCTGCTTGGTGATCTCGGGTGCACAGGATTTGAAGTAGTCTGGCGGTTCGAGTGAGCCATCCGTTTCAATCACGGCAATCGGAAGTGCGTGCAGGCCCCAGAACGAGTTGGGTATGGATTTTCTAAGCATCAGCCCGATTGCATCTTCAAAGAAACCGATTTGCACCCCCGGATTGTTCTCGGACAGCCAGCACTCGAACAAGCGTGCCAGGTATTTGCCGTAGGGTGCATCCTCTTGCTGCTCAGGAGGATACTGCAAGTTGTGGTCAGGAAGCAGAATGTCAAAGTTGAGCAGGTCCAGACCACGCAGGTAAGCGTAGAGTGTCTCTGGCGGGCAACTCAAGTCCACGACCGTCAGCGTGCTGCCAAAGATGCGCTGCCCGGCGGCACTCGATTGAAGCAGGCGAATGGCTTGCTCGACCCGGCTATGCGAACCCCTACCCTGATGGTCCACGCGGTAGCGGTCGTGGTAAACCTCGGGTCCGTCGATGCTGATGCCCACAAAGATGTTCAACCGGTTCAAAAGCTCGATCCAGGACTCATCGAGCAGCACCCCGTTAGTCTGCAAGCCAAGTTGGTATTCGCCCAGAACTTGGTCAAAGGTACGAACAAGCTCGATGAGCCGCTCTTTGCCAAACAATAATGGCTCACCCCCGTGAAGGGTGAGCCGCACCATGGCATCTGAATCTCCGCGACGGTGTTCCTCAACGCGCCTGGCTACGGCATGAACCACTTGCTCTGACATCAGCAGCGGTTGTGTGCGGTAGGACTGATCGGCGTGGTGATACATATAGCAGTAGCTGCAGTTGAGATTGCAACGACTGGCCACTTTGAGAACATAGTCGCGGACGTTCATATGCGCTCCCTATCAGCCGACTGAGTTGGGAAGACTAGCCAACTCGACCACAGCAGCTTCCTGCTCGGTCGAGTTTGGCTGACGCTTTAACTGCCATAGAGATGGCGGACCAAAGCGCCGAAAACCGATGACATACTCGCCTTCGCTGGTACCGGTTACCCGTTCGAGAACGGTATTTTTGTCTGTGTTGACATCTGCGCTCACCAGTACACCGAGCGCCGCTACTACTAACAATACGTTTGACAACTTCATAATCTCCCCCGAGATTGAGAACGTGAAATGCATGTTCGGGACTTTAGGAATATACGGTTGTACTTCCTGGGATTCAGTATTCCCCACAATACTCATACACTAACTTTATGAGCACAACATAATTATTCAGTAACTTTCGCGCATTTTAGTGTGCTTTAGGAGATATCTCGAGCGCGGAGTTCACACCTTACTTAGCCAATCTTCACGTCGCTGCACCTACTGATGTCAGACAGGACGCAGACTGAGACTGCCCTCCTCTCGATTGGTATACCCCTGATCTCCTTCATCCCGGCTGGGGACCCTTAACTTGGTTGCAGCATCCTATCTGGATAAGGCTGTACAAGTCGCGGATTGTCGCGTCGGAGTGTCATACCAGGCAGTCAGGGCCAGGGCTAAACCATCGGCGGCATCATCCGGTCGCGGTAGGGTGGTTAATTGCAGGTTGCGGGCCACTGCTTGCTGGACTTCTTGCTTGCAGGCCCTTCCATCACCTGTCAGTGCCAGTTTCACCTGGGGAGGTGAGAACTCAACATGCTGGAGTGAACGCAATCCCATGCACAAAAGCAGGATGCCCCGCGCTTGGGCAACGGCGATTGTGTTGCCCATACGATAGAAAAATAGTTTCTCGATCGAAATCAGGTCAGGCTTCAACTCATCAAGTAGACTGCTGGTGTCTTCGTAGATTGCCTGCAAGCGCTTAGAAAGCTCGACTCCAGTACAAGTGCGAATGATCCCGTAGTCGATTACTCGAACATCTTCGTGCCCACTGACAGCATTATTGAGGGGTACGTCGATGACTCCGTAACCAACGATAGCGAGACCGGGATCAAGACCGAGGATGCGCATTTAGTAAGGAAATGAAACGTGACCTGGTACTAAATCTGGAGTAATTGAAACATAGATTTTGCCCAGTGCAAGCATCCTATCGCAAAACTGACCTATATCTGGTACCAAGAATCCAGCCCAGTCACGATGAAGTCTTTTCTGGCAACGCTCACGGTACGAGTGCGGGCGTATGATTGATTCGAGGTATCCCAACTTGAATTGCACAGGAGACGCATCTATGCGGTGGATTACATTTGCTGCGTGTGCCAGCGTATTGCTGACGGCCATGGGCAGTCTGAGCGCAGGCACAATCGAAGTGGCTCTCAAGGATCTTCAGGTCAATCCCTGTCCGGCATCGAATCAGAACAAGCCTGTCATCAGCACAAATGATCAGTCCAACCAACCGAGTCAATGCTTCAAGATCACGGGCACCGCTGTCAACCCAGCGGACGGTCCGGCCAAGGATGTAGACATCTTTGGGCGTATTACCGATGCAAACGGTACTCCGGCAGTAACTCGTCGTCGCGTGGGCTCTGTCGAGCAGATCCCATCTGGTACCAGCCCATTCAGCCTTGAGATCTTTGTTCCCCAGAGTGCGAAACCGCCCCTGAAACTCGAAAATATCCGAGCGTCGGGCTTCTCTAATGAGAGCCGCCCCCGCCGATAGCCGCAGCCCGTCCGGCAAACTGCACCAGAGTTACAATCGAGGATATCCGGGCTGTCTATGATTCACGCGTTGATCTGGTTGCCGTTGCTGGCTCTGTTTTTAGTTTTGGGTTGGGCCGGGTGGAATGAATATCAGAAAGTTCAGGCTTACGGGCGTTGGGCTGAGGGGTTCCAAAACTCCAAGTACGACATCCTGTCGGTCCTCGCTCGTGAGGGCGATCGTGTCGTCTGGGGTCTTCCCACTCGTAAGGGTCCCACTAAGGTCCAGGAGGTCTCGCTCAAGCAGGTTCGGGCGGTCGGACTCGTCATGGACGGCCAAAGTATCGACCCGGATGTACTCGACGACCCGCACAAAGGCAGTGGTTCGATACGGGTGAAACAGGTGTCTCTTCAATTGATATTGGCCGCCCGTGAGCGTCCGCTCATCTCTATTCCATTTACTGATCCACGATTGGCCGCGCAGTGGTGTAAACTTCTGCAACAAAATCTCCCCCGCTAGCTTGCTAGATGTAGCAAATTGCGTCAATATACTGGCAATATGCTGTGTCCTTTTTGCTCATACTCCGACAATCGAGTCCTCGAGTCCAGGTTGGCCGAGGAGGGCTCGAGCGTGCGCCGCAGGCGGGAGTGCAAGTCCTGCAAGCGCCGCTTCACCACTTATGAGCGCATCGAATTTGTCCCGACGGTCGTAATCAAGCGCAACGGACGGCGCGAGACGTTTGATCGCTCCAAGGTCCTCAGGGGTGTCATCATCGCCTGTGAAAAAACCGATATCTCCCACGAACGCATCGAGCAACTTGTCGATGACGTCGAGGCCGAGTTGCAGCAGCGTTCCGGCCGGGAGGTCAACAGCACAGAAATAGGCGAGATGGTCCTGGCATTGCTTCAGCCCCTCAACGAAGTGGCCTATGTCCGGTTTGCCTCTGTGTATCGCAAGTTTCAGGGCGTCAATGACTTTGTGCAAGAGCTTCAAAAGTTCGAAAACAATAGCGACCTGAATACTCTGAAAGCCCGACTCGAGAAGATTGCAGCTGTAGAAGACTAGGGTATTTATCCAAAGGTAATCACCAGGTAGCCCTCTTGAAATTTGGCACCTGTCGCCCGTAGTCCCCTAAAACCAGCCGGAAGCACGAAGTTGCGGCGCTGGTCGGCAGCTCTGATCGTCAACTCAGGACCGTACTGATTAAGCTCGACCTGTTTTTTAGTAAACCCCGGCAGGAAGACTCTGACGGTACGGGAGCGCTCGTTCGCCTCGAAAGGCCGGGGCAGGCCGGGGGCCGCCACGGCGAGATCCTTGAGGTAGGCGGGTAATTCCGAGAGAGGTGCCTCAGGAATAGATCTGAGCGGTAAAGGTGTAAATGCGTCCCAATCCGCTTTGCCACGGACGAGTGCCCCACCCACGGTGAGACCAAACAGTTGCGCACTTCCCCAGGCCTGGCGGGCAACTGCGATGGCAAGCGGGTCAGCAGTTGAGACCAGATACAGCAGCAACCGCTCCGGATTTTGCATGACCGACTTGCCTTCATCGAGTACGTCTGTGATCCGGCCTGTCGTCTGACGAACGCTATCCCCCGTGAAGTTTACCGAGAGGACGGACCGGGCGAGGGGTTCGAGAAAGGGCGAAAGGAGCTGACCGAGAGCCGATTTTTGAAACGCGTCGCCGAAACGGCGCACATACCAGCTCAACTGCTCCGGGACGGCGAACATCCTGACTAGATCGAGCGCCGAGCCGCCGTCAAAAAAGATCAAGTCGTAGCGGTCACTCTTGTCCCAGTCGCGCAGGGCTGCCATGACGAGTAGTTGATCGAGTCCGGGAATGACTCCGAGCTCTTGCCCGTATACTTCCCGAAAAAGAGGTATGCGCAGGTATTCTTCCTCGGCGGATTGGAGCTTTTTCCAGTTGCGCTCCATGACTCCGGTTGTCGAAAACTGCGCTACCGATAGGCCTGGCTCTACCTCCTGGGGCTCGGCGCTCAGAGTCTGCTCGAGTAAGCTGCCGATGGTGCTCGCAAGTTCGAGGCTGATAAGCAAGACGCGCTTACCCTGGCGGGCCTCGGCCTGAGCCATAGCGAGCGTAAGCGTGCTCCGGCCAGTACCGCCTTTGCCCAACAATGAGATGACCCGTGCCATGCTGCTCCCTATGGTGATGACCTTTAACTACTATGGTTAGTTAACTGCTCGCCGGATGGCAAGTGCCGTGGACGCAATCCAACTGGAAGTCACTGTCCATGCCCTGAATGGCGTTGCCGAGGAAATGACCGCCCGGCTCATCCGGGCAGCGTACTCCTCGAACATCAAAGAGCGCCGTGATTGCTCGTGTGCCCTCTTTGACTGCCATGGCCGTTCGATTGCCCAGGCAGCCGCTATCCCCGTACATCTGGGAGCCCTGGGGGAGGCAGTTGGAGCCGTCCGTAATTGTGGTCCTGTCCCAGGAGACGTCTTCTTACTCAATGACCCATTTTGTGGGGGATCGCACCTCCCCGACCTGACCGTGGTGAGCGCGATCCCGTACCCGGATGCGCCCACCCGGATACTCGGCTTTGCAGTCTCGCGTGCCCATCACGCCGACATCGGTGGGATGCGTCCGGGCTCGATGCCTGCGGATTCGACCGAGATCTTTCAGGAGGGGCTCGTGATCCCGCCTACACGGATCGGGAATGCCGATAGGCTCGATGAAAATGTCCTGGGCCTCATCCTGGCTAATGTGCGCCAGGGCGAACAGCGGCGGGCCGACCTGCGCGCTCAAATAGCTGCGGGAACACTGGGTGGGGTGCGGCTGGGCGAGCTTTACCGGCGGATTGGCTTGCAGTGGGAGGAGACGCTCGCGGAAGTCCTCGCTTACACAGAGCGCCGGGTACGCCGCCGCATCGCCGAGATTCCGGATGGGGTTTACCGGGCGATCGATTACCTCGAAGGTGCGGACGGAACGGATATCCCCCTGCAGGTTGCCATCACCGTTGTAGGCGACGAGATTACGGTTGACTTTACCGGGACTGCCCCGCAGGTGCGCGGCAACCTCAACGCACCACTCGCGGTCACCCGTTCTGCCGTCTCATTTGCGCTACGGGCTCTGCTCGATCCCTATTTGCCTGCCAATGACGGGGCAAATGCACCGGTCCGTCTCCTGGTACCCGCCGGCAGTCTGGTCGCGGCCGAGTGGCCTTCGGCTGTGGTCGCGGGCAATGTCGAAACCTCCCAGCGCATCGCCGATACGGTGTTTCTGGCCCTGGCCGCGGTCACGGGCGGCCCGGCCCAGGGTCAGGGGACCATGAACAACCTCATCCTCGGCAACCGCAATTTCAGTTACTACGAGACGATTGGTGGAGGCCAGGGTGCAAGCCCCTCGGGTGCCGGTCCCGATGGTGTGCACGTCGGCATGAGCAACACGCTCAATACACCCATCGAAGCGCTCGAACTCGAATTTCCCCTGCGCGTAGTGCGCTATGAATTGTGCGAGGATTCGGGCGGAAGCGGCCTTCACCGGGGTGGCCGAGGCATTGTGCGCTCGATCGAGGTGCATCAGGATTGCACGCTATCGCTCTTGAGCGACCGCCGGATTCATTCCCCCCAGGGTCTATCGGGCGGTGGCAGGGCGAGTCCGGGCCGTAACTATCTGGGCAGTGTCCCTTTACCCGGCAAAATTTCGCTCGAACTCAAAGCGGGTGAGCAGGTTACCCTGCACACACCCGGCGGCGGCGGCTGGGGGTCGGGAGAACACTCGTGCGACCCATAACCCGCTTTCGATTGCGCACCCAGTACTTGCTGTTTTTTACCCTGGCAGCGGTCCTGCCGATCGTGGCACTCGGGCTGATTGAGTTGTCGGTTTTTCAGCGTGCCCTACCGCAACGGGAGCAAGAGGCCATGCAGAACAACCTGCGGCTTGCCGAACTCATCGCAAGCAACCTGCGCTACGAACTCAATCTCGTCCTTGACCCAGTTCAGAAAGGGGCGGCAGCGGACCTGGTACGGCTCCCGCGACCCGCTCAGGACGCGGCCCTGGCCCGACTTGTGAGCACAACTCCTCTGTTTCGGCATCTTTTCTTAGTGGATGCGGGTCGGCGGGTGAGAGCAAGTGCCAAACCGACACTCTGGCTTGGTCAGAGGCTCCCGGAGGATGTGTTTCCCGCCCGCACCGACTCGAAGCCGGTTCATTACTCGTCTGTGTTTTTGTCCGTGTACGATGCGGCACCCCTGGCTGCAGTCGCGTATGCTTATCCCGCTTATGACCGGGCGGCGCTGGTAAGTTTGCTTGACTTAAGTGCATTTGAAGAACGGGTGCGAACCAGGCCCGGAAGCCGTGAGCAAATCGTGGTCGTGGACCAGACCGGCCAAGCACTGGCCCACTCAGAACCTCAGGGTGTGCGCACGGACGATTTGGGTTCGCTCCTGCCGGTCAAGTTCGTCCTTCAGGGGCGGAGCGGCACCGTCAAGTATCGCCAGAGTGTAGAAGGTGAGCCGGTCTTTTGGCTTGGAGCCTACACTCCGATTGCTGGGACGGGCTGGGGAGTTGTGGTCGGCGAGGTGGCTGCCGATGCCCTTAGAGGACCTTTCACCGATCTGCAAAGCCTGGGAGTTGGCCTGACACTGACAGTCCTGGCTGCTTTTGGCTTCGCCTTCTGGTTGAGTGACCGCATTAACCAGCCTCTCCAACGCATCAGTGCAGGCATGCAGCAACTTGCAGGCGGACAGGAGTCCTCTCAAGGTATTACGGACCCCGCGACAGCGCTCGAACTTCAGGTACTCGTTGATTCATTCATCACGATGCGTGAACGCATCCGGACCGAGACGGACGCCAACCGTCAACTCCTGAGCGGTCTGGTGGCTGAGAAAGGCAAGCTCGAGCTTGTCATCGAGGCAATTGCCGAGGGTGTCCTGGTCTACGACGCCGAGGGCGGCATCGTCACTGCCAACCCGGCCCTCTATGCGTTGCTCGGCGTCAACCCGGCCGAGTTTGATGACTGGCGGGGCCTGCGGTTGCAAGACGTTTTGGGTGAGCCGGTTGACGTCGAGAGTACCGTGCTTGCCCGTGCTATTCAGGCAGGCCCGCTCAGAGAACTCAATCGCCTCCAAACCCTCAACGGTATTCGAATTATCCAGACTACGGCGGCTCCCCTGCGCACAGGCGATGGGGCGACAGTCGGCGGGGTAGCTGTCATCCGGGATGTGACCGCTCAGAAAGAAAGTGAACGTCTGCGCGAGGACTTCGTTGCCACGCTCACCCACGACCTGCGCACGCCCTTGCTGGCGGCGGTCCAGACGCTCAGTTTTGCCCTCGATCACCAATATGGAGAACTATCCAGTCAACAACGACAGATCCTCGCAGCCGTGGTCGAGAGCCACCGCGAACTGCTGGGACTGGTGGAGAGCCTGTTAACCATCTACCAGTACGAGGCGGGACGCATTCATCTGCAAAAGGAACCCACCGACCTGTCAGCCCTGATTGAGCAGTGTCTGGTGCAGATGCAACCCCTCGCGGATGCCCGCACCCAGCTATTGCGCCTGGAAGCGGATCAGGGATTGCCCCAAGTTCCTGCCGACCGTCAGCAACTGCGCCGGGTAATCATCAACTTGATCGACAACGCTCTCAAGTTCACACCGGCAGGTGGTCGGGTGCAGGTATCGCTACAACACTCCCCGGACGAGTCCGGCGTCGAGGTTTGTGTGCGCGACAGTGGACGGGGCATTCCACAGGACCGGCTCACGGCTTTATTTACTCGTTTCTCTAAGAGCGGCTACAGTACCGGCACCGGCCTTGGTCTTTATTTGTGCCGACAGGTCATCGAGGCTCACGGTGGCCGAATTTGGGCCGTGAGCCAGCCAGGTCTGGGTAGTGCGTTTCACTTAGTCCTGCCGGTGGAGAAGCCATGACCAGGATTTTGATTGTCGAAGACCACACCCTCATGCGGATGGGTTTGCGTCAGGCCCTCGTCCACTCGCCGTTCACCGTGGTCGGAGAAGCCTGTGACGGAGAGGAAGCGATCGGGCTTGCCCGTCGTCTGCTGCCGGATGTTGTGCTGATGGATCTGGGTTTACCCGTGCTGAGCGGCATCGAAGTGACCCGGATTCTCAAGCACGAATTTCCACAGATCCGCGTCCTGGCTTTAACCTCCCACGAAGAAGACGAGAGTGTCTTTGGTGCTCTCGCGGCGGGGGCAGACGGCTACTGTCTGAAGGCAACCACGGGTACACCCGGCCGGTTGATTGCTGCCCTGGGAGCCATCCGCGATGGAGCCGCCTGGCTTGATCCCGCCGTGGCGGACCGGGTTCTGCGCGATCTGGGCCGCGTCAGCAGTACGGGAGTCGCGAGCCCACTCTCAGAACGGGAGATGGAAGTCCTCAAGCACATTGCCGAGGGTCTCAGCAACCAGGAGATTGCCGAGGCTCTCTACATCTCGGCCGGGACGGCCCGGATTCACGTCAGCAATATTCTTGCCAAACTGGGTGTCAACGACCGTGTCCAGGCGGCCGTGCGTGCCCTGCGTGAAGGGTGGATTACCTAGGATGTCCACCTCGAGATATATATCAAACCAAGTGGCCTATGAGTCGCAGCAGCACAAATAGACGAGTGTCATATAGGCGTGACAGGTATGGAGTCCTAGCCTGAAGGGGTCAGCTTTCGGGGGAAGTTTGAATTGATGCTGAACTTTACTCTGCCCCTTTTCGCCGTAGCGACCGGTCCGGCTGAACTGCCAATCGAGAAGATCGTGTTGCTGCTACTCATCCAGATTGGCATCATCATTGCCCTGTCGCGGGGCATGGGTTTGCTGTTCAAGAAAATCAGCCAGCCCCTCGTCATTGGTGAGATCGTTGCCGGAATTTTGCTTGGACCTTCCTTTCTCGGACTGGTCGCGCCCGAAATCTCAGCTCAGCTCTTCCCGTCCGAGACCCTCCCCTACTTGAAGGTCCTGGCCGAGGTGGGACTGGTCTTTTTCATGTTCCTGGTCGGGCTCGAATTTAATAGCGACAACCTTAAAGGTAAGGGTCACGCCGCGGTTGTCGTCTCCCACGTCAGCATCATTGCACCCTTCTTCCTGGGCGCTTTGCTCGCGCTGTATCTGTACGAATCGCTCTCGACAGCCGCGGTGCCCTTTACATCCTTTGCTCTGTTCATGGGAGCGGCAATGTCGGTGACCGCCTTCCCGGTCCTCGCGCGTATCCTGACCGAGCGCAATCTGCACAAGACCTATTTGGGTGCAATCGCGATCACCTGTGCTGCGGTTGATGATGTAACCGCCTGGTGCTTGCTCGCGTTCGTCGTCTCGGTAGTACGCTCGGGAGATGTGCTGGGAGCTGTGCCGACGACGTTGCTGGCCCTGGTTTATATCGTTTTCATGCTCACGGTTGGCCGTATGCTGCTCAACCGGCTGGCTGATTACGTCGAGAAAGACGGCAGGCTCTCTCAGCTGATGGTGGCAGTGATCTTCATCGGTGTCATCACCTCATCTGTGATCACCGACCTGATCGGTATTCACACGATCTTCGGGGCGTTCCTGTTCGGGGCGGTCATGCCCCAGCGCTCGGTATTCGTGCGTGACCTGGCCGAGAAGACCGAGGACTTCACGGTCGTTTTCCTGCTGCCGATCTTCTTCGCCTACACAGGTCTGCGCACCCAGTTTGGCTTGCTCAACGAATCCTCCCTGTGGCTCGATTGTGCCCTGGTCATCCTGGCTGCCACCCTCGGCAAATTCGGTGGCTCCACCCTTTCAGCCAAGCTCTCCGGCCTTGACTGGCGTGATGCGTCGGCCCTCGGGGTGTTGATGAACACGCGCGGGTTGATGGAGCTGATTATTCTCAATATCGGTCTTGACCTGGGCGTCATCTCACCGGCCCTGTTCGCCATGATGGTGCTCATGGCCCTCGTGACCACCTTCGCAACTACCCCGATTCTCGAATGGATCTACCCGCAAAAGCTGCTCAGCAAAAGCGCCGAAGCTCCCGACCAAGCTGCAATTCTCGATGCGGAGGACATGGCACCTGCCTACTCCGTGGTTGTACCGATGGCCAATCCCGATTCCCAGCAAGGTTTGTTGCGCCTCGCGCTGGCCCTCGCCCTTCCCGAGCGGCAACCGGCCCGGATCTACCCGGTCAACCTGGTGCGTCTCGGTGATGAGTACAGCTACGACAGCCTGCCCGAACAGGCAGAGCTGCTAGTCGAAGAAAGCCGGTCTCGCCTTGATACCCTCATCCAGCGGGTAGTCGCCGGGGATCAGCGTGGTTGTGTGCGGGCACACAGTCAGATCAGTGACGACATCCCCGCCGACCTGAGCCAGATTGCTCGGGACCGGGAAGCAGACCTCGTGTTGCTAGGGTGGCACCGCCCCACCTTCAGCCAGGATCTGCTTGGAGGCAATGTCCGGCGTATTCTCGAAACTGCCGCTACCGATGTCGCGGTCTTCATCGACCGGGGTCTAGAACTCAATGCGGACACGCGTATCGTCGTACCTTACTCCGGGACCGTTCATGACCGGCTTGCCCTGGAACTGGCGCTGCGTCTGTCTATTGGGTACGGAGCGAAATTGACGGTCCTGCGGACGCTCGAACTGAGCCGCGAGACTCGTGACTTGCTTGCCGCTTTTGAGGGCAAACTGTCCATCGAACTTGCCACGCTCCACCTCAATCCCGTGGATGGCATCGTCGAAGCCTGTCGCCAGGTTGATCTTGTCGTAGTCGGTACAAGTCCCCAATGGGGCCTTGAGCGCCACGTCTTCGGCAGGACTACCGATGAGCTTGCGACCCGCTGCCAGACCTCGCTCATCATCGTCAAGCACCACAAGAGTGCTACCCCGCACATCGAGTCGTTGTTGGCCGTCGGTTCTACCACCGTCAGCTCTGAGAGGAGGTCCCCATGAAAGCCAGTCCTAAAACTGTGGCACTTTACCTCGGCATGATCGGGTTCATCGTGATTTCTTTTGGCTTCATCTCGGTCTACGGCACTGAAAATCTCCGTGCCCCCACGGACATTGCCGGACAATATACCCTCACCACAGCCGTCGCCCCCGATTGTTTCGGCGACAAGCCTCCCGTGCTGGTCATTGGTCAATCGGGCAGCTATCTGAACGCGGACCTGGCCGCTGCTGACCTTAAAAAGGACAAACTCACTCGTGCTCTCAAGGGCAATGGTGCTCTGAACGGCCAGATCTCGGCAGGCAAGATTCAACTCGCCGGCAAGTCCAAACTGGGCAGCTGTAAAGAGCCTCAACCGCTCGTACTGACCCTGACGGTGCTGGATGGACAGGTGCAAGGTCAGCTGCGCCTGGGCAGTAAAGTCTTTCCTGTCACAGGAAATTCTAAGGCAGCCCAGGGCTAGAGCCTTCGTCCGGATTAGCATGCCCCTGGCTTTGAGGTTGGGGGCATGCTAATGTAGTAAAAAATTTATGGTCGGACGTTCACATGTCACTGTCCAGACACACGCCCAGCGGGATGCGCTCCAATCCCCGCCGTCCTATCGTCCTCAGTCTCAAGGAGTCAGAAGTGTTGGATCGTGCTCTGCAGGCGGTCATCGAGCAGACACCTCCCGGCGGCGACGATCTGGCGTTGCTCTACACTCTCCTGCGCAAAAACAACAATGTTCTGCGCAAGCTTCAAGATACCGAGGACTCCGAGGATGAGTTCGATTAGCCGGGTTCTCCGACTGGCTCTCCTGTCGTGGTTGCTGTTCATCCCAACAGTGTTTGCCCAGGCTCTTGTCCCGATCGATGATCCGGGTCGAGGTGTAGACCTTGCCGCCGGCTTTCGTGACCGCTGGACGCTCATTCGAGCTACCGACTGGAGCCTCAAATATCTCAAGACCAACTCGGCAAAGCGTGCCTACCCACGCCTTGGCATCAGCCATGCCCGGGTGGTACGCAGCCTCGAACGTTTTCGGCGGTTGCTGGTCGATTCTGCTGACGATGTGCAGTTCGCAAAGCGCTTGCGCGAAGAATTCGTGCTCTACCAGGTCAATTTTCAGCCCGAGATGCCCCGTGATAGTGTTCTGATGACGGGATATTTTCAGCCAGTCTACCGGGCAAGCCTGACCAAAAGTGCGACCTTCCGCTATCCGCTCTACCGCAAGCCCGCGGATCTCGTCGTTGACGGCACCGGACGTGCGTTGGGTCGGCGAACGGCGGCAGGAGTCCGCCCCTACCCCACCCGGGCTGAGATTGAAGACACCAACCTTCTGAACGGCCTTGAACTAGTCTGGCTCGATGACGCGTTGGCCCGGTTCCTGGTCCATGTCCAGGGCGCGGCACGCCTGCAACTGACCGACAGTCGTCTCTTTGATATCGGTTTTGCCGCCAAGACCGACCGCCCCTACCGGAGCATCGGGCAGGCTCTGGTCCGTGACGGCAAGATTCGTGCCGAGGATCTCACGCTTCAGGCGATTAAAGATTACTTTGCGCAATTTCCAGAGCAACTAGAACCTTACTTACGCCTCAACGAGAGCTACGTTTTCTTCCGACCCACCGATGAGGGCGGTCCTTACGGCAGCCTTGGTGTGCCTGTGACCGGTATGCACTCGATTGCCACCGACAAGGGCATATTTCCGCCCGGAGCCCTGGCTTTCATTCAAGCCGAACTCAAAAATGGTCCCCTACGCCAGTTTGCGCTCGATCAAGATGCCGGGGCTGCCATTCGGGGTAATGGGCGGGTCGATCTGTTCGTCGGGACGGGTCCTGGCGCCGAGCGAATAGCCGGAGACATCAACACGAGGGCACAGGTTTACTATTTACTCCTAAAAGAATGAGAAGCCGCATGGTCTCTGTTAAGCTGAGAACGCTATTTTCGACCTGCTGGTAACGCCGGAGAAACTTTTGACGCGCGCCACAAACCTGCCACCGTCCCTCACAGAACGTGCTCCATCTGCCGATACGTTCTTGCAAGAATTAATGACGATCCAGCAAACGGCTGCCAAGCAGGTAGCAATTTTAGGCTCCCGTCATGTCCCTCTCGCGCACCAGCAGCTCATCGAGATGCTCAGTTACGCCCTTGCCCTGAGCGGCAACCGCATTCTGACCTCCGGTGCTACCGGTACCAACTCGGCTGTTATCCGTGGTGCAGTGCGCGCGGATTTGAATCTGCTGACCGTTATTCTTCCCCAGAGTCTTGATCGACAGCCCCGTGAGTCCCAAGATCAACTCGAATCGATCATCAATTTAGTTGAGCATCCCGAGAACAACCACCTGCCCCTCGCGGAAGCGAGTCTGGCTTGCAACCGTGAAATCATTGCCAAATGTCAGCAGTTAATCTGTTTTGCCTTTCACGACTCCCGAACTTTGCTTGAGGCGTGCACATTTGCTGAAGAGCAACGCAAAGTCGTTACGGTCTTCTTCTTTGACTGACTCTGTCGAGGCGGTCGGCAGTCTGGTTGTATAGGCCCGACGGTTGGCACAGAACCTTCGCCTTTGAGCCGCAGAGCCAGGCGAAACATCGACCTTGAGCGCAGACTCGAGCGAAATACTTGTTTTTAGACAGGTATATGTTTTCTACAAAGCGCACGGTCCGGCAGGCTAAATCAGCCGGTGCATCGATAAAATAATGACTCGGATTTTGAGTGATTGAGTTTTAAA
>JACMIX010000182.1 GCA_014380935.1 Gloeobacterales cyanobacterium ES-bin-141
AGACGGGCAATCGTCGGCTGCGGACGGCTGTGTACCCGGCAACCTTGAGTGCAGCCCGCTTGAACCCGCTCATCAAAGCTTTCTACGAACGGCTGCGGGCGGCAGGCAAGCCGATGAAAGTGGCTCGTCGTGCGGCGGCGCGCAAACTCACCCACATTGCCTGGGGGTGGTTGGGTCAACGACCCAGGGCGGTGGTCAAAAAGGGTGAGCGCTTCGACCCAGACTATGGGAGGACGGCTCCCGCTCCATAGGGTTCAAGGCATAGCGCCGCTGCCTGCCCTAAACAGTAGGTTGTGCGTGCCCGAACGGGCACACGCCGGGCGCGTCCGGCGAAAGCCGGAGCACTTTGGCCTGCCGATGCATGAGAGGAAGAATACAAAATGTGTTGAAGAGCCACTTGACTTTCAATACCGTATCTTCCGTTCCTTGACCCATTCAGGGGCACGTCATCCCAACTTACTGATCGCTGGCCAGCGATCTTACCCGTCTCAAGGTATGACGCAGCGCTGTCCTCATTGTTCCGAGGGTAATGCTGACCTCGACTGCTGTCTCTACATAAGACTTGCCCTCGGCAAAAGATGCTAGGATCTGCCGACTCCAATTCTCTAGATTTAAATTCCCTTCCTCTGCGGGCAGTGTGGCCAAGCGATGACCCAAGATGGAAGCTACGGATGAGTCCAGCCAGAACCAATCATTACTTACGGCTAGAAGTGCCTGTACCAACTTTATTGCCTCGGCGTCTTCCGAGCAGTAGCCGCACCCTATCACTGACAACCCGTCAATCACATTGCGATCGTCAAGCGGCGGCGGGAGCAACACCAACACTGGTAAAGCTAGGAGGCTGGCCGGGGTACGGGCGAGGGTGCTTAAAGCCAAATTCTGCACGTCTGGAAAATCTGCTGCGACGAGCACTACCTCAGTTAGAGCACTCTGGAGCTGTTCTGCAATCTGAGTACAATCATCCACCTCAGCTACGATACTCACGTTCAAGTGCTGCAGCCGCTCCCACAGAGCATGGCGCCGTTCTCGGTCATGGTATACTAATGCCACACGCATTAAATCGAACATAGAGATGGAATGGGCGTCATCCTAACAACGTTTTCTTCCAATGTCCAGACATCATTCAGCTATTTTTGACCAAGCTCTCCATCGCGATTTGACCAACCTTTGCAGGGGCATCAACCGAGCAAGGTATAAGCAATTTAGTGAAGCACGATTGAGTCTCGTAGAGAGTCTCGCTTGAGCACAGTTAGGGCGAAACGGCCGTTATCGCCAAAGCAGCAGCGTTTTGGCGATAGGCGGGGCACAGCACCCAGGATTGAAGATAAACGAAGATAAACAAGGACGTCCCCCGTTCGAGAAATATCCCAACCTTTGTGGTTCACGCGATTACTACGCCGGTCAGGTACTCCCCAATGGCAAACCAAGACAGACCTTGCGCTCTGGCCTAAGAGTCAGCTGGACAGATATCTATACCTGGATTTACAGTTTTCGCACCCGTCGCGCTCAAGTTTGAGTTTGTCGAGTTCGAACTCAACCCGTTAGTGACGAAGAACACATCCCAAGCCCATTTCCCAACCTGTTGGTTATCACTGAGCACCCTTGACTTGTACCGAAACTTGTTACCGTGCTCATCGACGAGCTTTGAACCGATATATTTTAGGCCTATTCCCCGAATTCCGAACGCAGCAATAGGCACTAGCTCGTCGCTTTCGGAAAAACCATTGTGGTTCGCATCCCTCCATAGGAGCAGCGAGGAAAACACAGCGTCCTCGGAATCAATATTGCCGTCCGCGTTACCGCCGCTTTCGGATTTGTCGAATTCTGCTAAGGCGGCAAATCCGTTCGAGCGCCTCGAAAGCGGTTGAGCAGTAAAATTTCCAAATAATTCTGTCGCTGTGTCTATCCTACCGTTGTTGTTTCTATCAAGAGCCAAGAAAGCATCGTCCGAATCGGGCATTGTCCATGCCGTGCTGACGGGCGTGCCGCTGCCTATGAAATCGAAATTTACCCCACTAGCTGCATCGGTTAGATGCAACCCGTCGCCCAAGGTATCTATCAAAACTGGAGAGCAGCCAGCTTGATCGTAAAGAGTGACAGTACCGTCACTTGTCAATACGAAACTCTCTTGAGTATTTACTCCAACATTCACAATTAGCGGATTTCCGTTAGTAAAATAATTTCTGATATTCCCTGCAAAACTTACAGAGTAAATTCCCGAGCCGTCGTACAGGGCTGCCGTCGGAAGCGGCGGGGCTGCGCTAGTTAAGGAGAAGGAGCCTACCCAGTTTCTACTTGCCGAGTTGCCATCAGAACTCCTGATGGTCGCAGTGATAGTGTAATCACTTGCAAGCAAATTAGGGGTGGCTGTTCGGTATCTAAAGCTATCTGAAACCTGTAAGCCAGCGAGTCTGGGTAGTGTATTGTCCTGGGGATAGCCAACCGGGACTACCAGGTCGTCGATTACGACAATGTTCTGAGCGCCTGCGGCGGATGCTAACACACACTGCGCGAGCATAACTACCGCCACTGAGTCAAGAATCATAGCAACCGTATGATTAGACTTACTCACTATAGGGTTTGAAAACATCAGTTATCTCCTTATGAATGGGTTGCGTGGAAGTTGTTATGTCGCTTGCTAGCAATAATGATGCTCAACACCAAGTAGCCTCACAATTCTTAGAAAAACTCACCACTCTATAAGTTTCTGTCCTTGCGGTTAAGTTTTGACATTATGTCCGCAGTACCCTTTCAGCTCTGAAATCAACTGCGTTCAAAGTTAGCTGTTACAAATATCAGAACAAGCGAATTATAGAGGTGGGGAAGAAAAGTTAGAAGTGTGCATCCGGAAACAGTGCCGCGCCTGATTCGACTTCTTGCAAAGGTTTATTTGCCACAGATACTAAGCGAAAAGATTTGCCCTTGTCAAGAGCTTATACGTAGGAGGCCACCAATTTTGGCTCTGTCGCAAAAACTGAAAAGCTACGAACTGGCCCCGTAATTTGTATCTCTTATGCCACTAATCCAAACACGGAGGCCACCAATTTTCGGGGGGTACCTGCTGCATCTGAGTTGCTGAGCGCTTTTCAGCCACGCCTCGTTAATTTTGCTCTCTGAGCTGTTCGGAGTCCTGAGCAAAAGGGTTCTTGAGGACCAGGTTTCAGCCTCTGCCGCCTGACCTCGTTGCGCCAGAGCGTGGGCGTTCCACAACCCCAACTACCCCTGATCAGCAGCCGTTGGCTTCTCGATCAAAAACGCGCAAGTCCGAATGAGCCTGACGGTATGCTTGAACTGGTGCGTCTGGTCTTTTTGATGCTGCAGCAATATTGGCTATGATCCTTGCCGGTGATGTGGGCGGCACGAACACCCGGCTTGCCGCCTTCGAAATGGACGGTCCCCTGGTGCCCGTCGTTGCCGAGACGCAGAGGTAGCGGCACTGAAGCTGCGTACGAGCACTTTGCTCTTCTACCGGTGCAATTCTTTGCCCTAATCCCTGCACAGCAATTGAAGATGCGCAGCTCCTGCGATTGTGTTTGCGGTGGCAGCGGCGATTGTGGCAGGGTAAGTCTGCTCTCTGAGTGAGAACCTGTCATGCCGTACCGCTTCTACACTGTCGATGTCTTCACTGACCGGCTCTTTGGCGGCAACCCACTTGCTGTCTTCCCGGATGCTCAAGGGCTGAGCGGGGAGCAAATGCAGCAGATTGCCCGCGAGTTCAACCTCTCAGAGACCGTCTTCGTCCTGCCGCCGGAGCATCCCGCACACACCCGCCATCTACCCACGAGATGCGCAACGAGCTGTGAAACAGGGGGCTGAAACCCTTATCCTATGAGTCTTTCAGCTACAAACATTGGTGACGCATTGCGAGTCTGCCGATGTCTGAGCCTCAGCCTACCACTTGCTTCACCTCTGCCTCCCTCAGTGTCCAAACCGCCGACCAGGAAAACACTCTCCCACCGCCCTGGCTGGCTGAAGCCTTATTGGCCAACTTTGGCGCGCCAGCGGTCTGGTGGAACGCTTGCAAC
>JACMIX010000022.1 GCA_014380935.1 Gloeobacterales cyanobacterium ES-bin-141
AGACAAGCGCGTCGCGAAGGCGCTGACGCTCGAGGGCGTGCTCGAGGACGGCTATCACCCGCGCATGGAGGCGGTGCATCGCGCGAACGCGGAGGCGCTTCGCGCCATCATCGCCGAGCACGGCTGGCCGGGCCGCGCGCTGGTGGGCGACGAGGGGGTGAAGGCCGCGTGGCTCGTCGTACAGCACGCGATCGGCGAGCCGGCGTTCATGCGGGCTTCGCTGCAGATGCTGCGTGAAGCGTCCGCCAGGGCGGACGCGCCTAGATGGATGTCGGCGTACCTCGAGGACCGCATCGCGTACCACGAGGGGCGGCCTCAACGCTTCGGTACCCATTTCGATTGGGATGTGGCAGGCGATCTCAGTCCCCTGCCCATCGAAGATCCTGAGGATGTGGACGCACGACGCCGGGCCGTCGGGCTCGAACCGCTTGCGGAGCGAACGCGCCGGATGCGCCAGCAGGCGCTTCTCGAAGGGGAAAAGCCTCCCGCAGACTTTGCCCAGCGGCGCGCCGAGATGGAGAACTGGGCGCGTTCGGTAGGCTGGCGATAAACCGTTCTCAACCGCCATTAGTTCTCAGGTCTGGAAAGGGACTAGCAACGTGGTACGATAGCCGCAACTTTTGGGAGTGCAGGGGTTGACGGTCAGGAAACTGCTGCTGGTAGGGGTTTTGCTTGGAGCCTTGAGCGTGGGCGTGCACGAAGCTGTCCTCGCAGCACCGAGCGTCCAGAGTTTGCAAATCCGCCAACAACAGATCGAGAGTAAGTTGTCCACTACTCGCAGCCGCAAGTTACAGTTGCGCCGCCAGGAGCGGGCGGCTCGCGGTCAGTTGGGGGCGATCCGCCAGAACCTACAGGTTACCTCCAACCGCCTGCAGGACACGCGCTTCCGCCTTTCGGTCTCAAAGCAACGTCTGGGCCTGCTCAACCGCGACCTCAAACAGCTGCAGGCCGACTTTGCCCGCGAGCAACGTGCAACCGTTGAACGTCTGCGCTTTTTACAACAGCAAAATCCCCAGCAGTGGTGGGTCCTGATGCTCGCGAGCCGCGACCTCAATACCCTCATGGACCGCCGTTACCAGTTGGGCAAAGTGCTCGCCCGCGACCGCCAGATGCTCGCCACCCTGATCGAGCAGTCGCAGCGGCTAAGACGCAAGCGCCAGTCGGTCGAGTCGCAAAAGAATGACATCTCCTTGATTGCCCAGCAACTCTCCGTCCGCCAGTCTCAGTTCAAGCAACAAGCCTCCTCCCAGTCAGACCTGGTCCAACGCCTGAGTACCCAACGTCTCGCCTACGAGGCGGCTGAACGCCGTCTTGCCCTCGACTCAACGCGCGTCTCCAGCCTGATTCGCAACCTGCTTGCGAGCCAGAACTCCAACAACGGTGTCCAGGGTAGCGGCCGGATGATTCAGCCCGTGAGCAGTGCTCGCATGAGTAGTAAGTTCGGCATGCGCAAGCACCCCATCTTCCGGGTAAGTCGTATGCACACGGGAGTTGACTTCGCCGCCCGCAGTGGCACTCCTATTCGGGCCGCCGACTCAGGCACCGTCTTGTTTGCCGGTTGGTATGGCGGGTATGGCCGCTGCGTCATCATCAACCATGGAGATGGCCTTGCCACCCTCTATGGACACGCAAGCCGCCTTTTTGTCACGACCGGCCAGAGCATTACCAAGGGCGCTACCATCGCCCATGTTGGATCAACCGGGTTCTCGACCGGTCCACACCTGCATTTTGAAGTGCGCCGCAACGGCTCCCCAATCAACCCGATGCCTTTCATCCGTTAATGCAAAAGCCGCCCCATATTGAGACGGCCTCATTTGGGTGACGAGGGCGTTATGACGCTTCCTCACCACCCTCCGTGTTCTCCTCAGCTTGAGGATACACAAAACCAGTGTTGTTGCCTGAGAGGATAGACCTACCAAGCGAAAGCGCCTGTTCGGCCTGGGTGTGTGCTTTGCGTTTCCAGACGGCACGCCGCTGGTCACGCTTGCCTTTGGAGGTTTTCTTTTTGGGCTGAGCCATGTGGGTATCCCGGACGTGAACGGTCAGTAACCGTACTGAAGCAAAACTTTTCTATAGTACCGCACTACTGACTGCGGGTGAAACTTCTTCGGGGCTCGCCAGACACCACTGGCCACGTCCGGGGGCGTAGGCAATGTAGCCCAGGCGGTTGAGCTGGTGGACGGCCCGGAAAATAGCCCAGGGTGGCTGGCTCAGATCGTGAGTGAGTTGTACGATCGAGCGCGGGTGTCTGACTAGCTCACCGAGGACCCGCGTTTGCAGCTGTCCAGGTTCCATCATGATGCTTGACATGGTAAAAGTGCCTCCCAATTTCGTTTTAACGCTCTCAAGGTCTCAAACAGTTCATCGTTAGCGAATGATCCCGTTATACCCGCTGAAGTGCATGCGGGGATCACTACTCCCTTGCGAATTTTTGTTGCATAAGATGCCTGGGATCACATCCTAGTGTGAATTGAAGTGGAGTTAACATAGAGAATATACTGATAGAAAATCATGAAGAAGTTGAGTATTGTAGAGCAGCTGTACCGGTTACGGGTCCCACTTCTCGGTGTTTTCCTGGCCTGGATTGCGCTCTGTGTACCGGTTTATGCTGATGTGGACGATGACCTGTATGAAGGAAATATCTTCACGCTTTATGGCTACAACGGCTCACTCGTACCACCACGCGTCACATTAAAAGAGTCAATCCGTCTTGGCCAGCCTGCTTTTGTAATTTTCTACATTTATGACTCGCGCGATTGTAAACTCCTCGCGCCCGAGATCAGCCAACTGCAAGCCCGGTTTGGTCAGGCAGTCAATTTTATCGCCGTTAACATTGATGCCTTCCCGCAAGATCAGCCCGAGCTACAGAAGTACTACGATGGCTCTCTACCCAGGTTGTTGCTCTTTAACGGACAGGGAAAGCTGACCTATGAGGCGACCGGCTATACCCAAGCTGCTACCGTCGCACCTTATTTTCGCAAGCTGCTCGCAAACGAGCCCCCGAAGCGGACTCCCGTACCACTGCAAGTAGACCCGTCGTCTTCCCGTTAGACTAGAGGGCGATCGCTTTCAGCCTCAGAAAATGCCCTATATCGATGTGGGAGGCGTCCAGCACCACTACGAGGTGACTGGCTCGCCCGGTAAGGTCGGTGCACCGCCGCTGGTCCTCATACATGGTTGGTGTGGCTCGGCCCGGTACTGGCAACCGCTCGTGCAAGACTATGGACAGGAGAGTCTATGTTTGAGCTACGACCTGCGCGGCTTCGGGCGCTCGGCTGCCGGGGCCCAGGATTTTTCGCTCGCATCCTACAGCCACGACCTGCTCATCCTGCTTGACAAGCTGGGGCTTGAGCAGGTGGATATCAACGCGCACTCGATGGGAGCCTCGATCGGTCTCTCCTTTGCCAACCTTTATCCGGAGCGGGTACGCAAGCTGGTCTTGACCTGCACAGGAGTATTCGAATACCAGATGCTTCCCTTCGAAACGTTTTACTTTTTCAGCAACCTGGTCATTGCCGTACGGCCAAACTGGATAGTGAATTTTGCTGCTATTCGCCGGTCGTTTCAGCGCCGGTTTGTCTATCAACTCCTATCGGACGAATTTGCACAGCTTTTTATCGAAGACTATGTGATCGCGAGTGCGGCAGCGGCCCGCGGGACACTCTCCAGCTCGATTGGCAAGCACGCGACCTTCGAGATGCCCGATTCTTTTCGCCGTGTCCGGGTGCCCACGTTGCTCATCAGCGGGCAGCACGACCGCATCATCCCGGCCCGCGGCGCCCAAAAAGCTCAGCAAATCAACCCCCGGCTCGGCCTCGAGATTCTGGCGGATACCGGTCACTTCCCGATGCTGGAGAAGCCTGCTCAATATATGCGCACCATGCGTAGCTTCTTGCAGGTATAGCCTTCTCTCGTCGCCGTGCGAGTTTTGGTAGACTGGCGCTAAGCTTCTGCACCACAAAGAGAGTCGGGCATGCCTGAAGTGGTACCTGTTTCCAACCAGAAAGACACCTCCACGAAGGGGCGGAGTATCCCCGTCTGGTTGAAACGCATCTTGATCGGACTGGGTGTCGTGGGTACCGGTTCTCTCCTGGTACTGGGTCTGTTGCCACTTTTCATCGACGGAGAGGGATTTCGCAAACCACTGCAAGAAGCGCTTTCGAGTGCGACCCGGCGCGAGGTGTTGCTGGGCGAGTTGCAGGTGCAGACCTTCGGCGGTATCGGCCTCAAGGCCAATCGTTTACGGGTGGTGCGCTCCGACGGTACGGTCGAGTTGCAGGCCAGGGGAATCTTCGTCGAGCTTGCCCTGCTACCTCTACTAACACGCAAACTAGAAGCCAAACTCATCGAGCTTGACGGAGTGCAGGTTGATTTGAGCCGTGACCGCGCCGGACGCTGGAATTTCCAGGACCTGATCGACGAGCGCTCGCGGGATACTCCGCTAGCCGTCAACCTGAGCGAGACAGGCATCCGGGTGCTCGATGGCACCGTGGACATCTCGGATGCCTACGTGCAACCTACCCAGGTCTTTCAAATATCCAAGCTCGATTTGAACCTGGAGCGGCTTGAGCAAACTGTCCCCCTCCGTATGCAGGGAACCCTCGCCAGTGCTCAGGGCAAACTGCCGGTCATCCTCACAGTTGACGGCACACTGGCCTTGCCCGGGGACGGCAACTGGCAGCGACTGGGCGGCAACGTACGCATCCTGGCCAAGAAACTGCGCCCGCGTCTGCTTGAGGTCTACACCCGCGATATTCCGAGCCTCGCGGGCCTCGCGGGTGTCTTCAACCTGGACCTCAACTGGAAAGGTCGGCTCGACAGTCAATTTCGGATCGATGGGACCGTGGACGCGCCCTTGATGCGCTGGGACTGGCAAAACATCTTTGGTAATACACCCTGGCTCGCCCGCGATTTGCTCTTTGACGCGGCGCTAATCTTTGACGCACAGAAGATCAGCGCCGAGCGTTTAAAAGTCACAGGTACGGGACTTGACGCGACCGTTAGCGGTGCCGTCTCCCGGCCTACGGCTCCTGAGGAGCCCGTCGTGCTTGACCTGGCCTTGAATACTGGCCTGATCGATCCTTTTGCCGCCCGCAAGAACCTGCCGCTCAACGTGTTGCCTGTCGATACC
>JACMIX010000023.1 GCA_014380935.1 Gloeobacterales cyanobacterium ES-bin-141
CGAGCGGGCCGAGCAGGAGCGTGCGCGGGCAGACGCCCTTGTCAGGAGGTTGAGGGAGTTAGGTATCGATCCCTAGCCTGAGCGAGCTGTAGTCGATTGCTCCTCGAGTGAGCCGAGGGCACGGATCTGTGGCCAGGTAAATGCGACCGCTAGTACCACGGCAATCGTACCGATCCCACCTCCGACCACGGAGAGGACCGGCCCGAATAGGGCTGCCGTCACTCCTGACTCAAAGCCGCCCAACTCGTTCGACGAACCGATAAAGACACTGTTGACGGCGGAGACCCTGCCGCGCATATAGTCCGGTGTACGCAGCTGCACCAGGGTATGACGCACAACGACACTGATGTTGTCGAGGGCTCCGCTCAATACCAGCATCAGCAGCGAAAGCCAGAACCAGCGCGAGAGACCGAAGACAACGGTTACGACCCCGAACCCCGCGACTGCCCACAGCAGGGTTTTCCCGGCCTGACGCAGGGGAGGTAAATGGGCGAGCGAGAAGGCCATGACGAAGGCCCCGATAGCGGGTGCGGCCCGCAGCCAGCCAAATTCTGCCGGACCGACCTGCAAAATGTCCTTGGCAAAGATCGGCAGCAGCGTAGTCGCCCCGCCCAACAGCACGGCAAACATGTCCAGGGTGAGCGCTGCCAGGATGAGTTTGGAGCGCCAGACGAAACTAATACCTGCTATCAGGGTCTTCAAAGAAGGGGCTTCGGGTGAGGGCTGCCGCTGCTGTCCGCCAATGAATGCCACACAACCGAAACTGGCCAGGACCAGGAGGGCATCGACCACGTACACCAGTGCGGCTTCCCCCTGCAGGGCGATGAGCAGACCGCCGATGGCGGGACCCGCCATCGATGCCACCTGAAAACCGGAACTGTTCCACATCACTGCGTTGCCGAAGGCTCTGATGGGGACGAGTTGCGGGAGGAACGCGGCACTGGCCGGGTTGTGAAAAGCCCGTGCAATGCCGCTCACGAATAGACAGGTGTAAATAAGCGCAATCGAGCCCTGCTGAAAGGAGAGGACTGCCAGGGTCAGTGAGCAGATTGCCATCAAGACCTGGGTGACGAGCACAATGCGCTTGCGGTCGAATCGGTCTGCCAGTCCTCCTGCCGGTAGAGCAAGCCCAATCACCGGTAACGCCTGCACCAGGCCCACCCAGCCCAGGGCAAGGGCAGACCCAGTCCGCTCGTAGAGCTCCCAACCTACTGCCACGCTCTGCATTTGCTCGCTGATGACCAGGAGAACGCTGCCGATGGCAAACAGGCGATAGTCCCGCAGCCGCAAGGCGGCGTAGGGGTCATGGGGCAGTGAAGCCGGTTGTGTCTGAGAGGACAACCCGTGGTCAGGCGTTCTGTGGGTAAGTTCGGGCTCGGATCGTTCGCGCGGTTGTGTCACCCGCCAACTCTAGCAATCCGGTCTCCAGTCTAGATCCAGTGCAGGTACGAGCTAACATACGCGCTTAAGTGTCCCAGGGCAGTCATACTGATTGATGATCTGTGCAAATGCATATTAGGCGTTAATTCCATGGTCAAGACCGTACTCGTTGCCGTTGATAGTTCTGAATTTGCCTGGCGGGTGATCGATGCGCTTGGAATCCTGCACCTTGAGCCCCACTGCCTGATTGTGCTGGCCCACATCATTCCGCCTCCACCGCCCGAGAGCATCGTGGCAGCAGACGTTCCCCATATTCCGGATGAGGAGTACGAGGAGTTTCGAGATACCGAGGTCTGGCTCGGAGAACTGAGCTCCGATGTTGCCTACACAACCACATTCGAGATTGTTACCGGGGACGCGGCAGAAGAGATCGTGCGGCTGGCCGGCATCCACAAAAGCGACCTCATCGTGCTTGGCTCGCGGGGGCTCAAAGGCATGAGCCGCGTCATCCACGGCTCCGTCAGTTCTCAGGTTGTCGCCGATGCCCCCTGTTCGGTCATGGTTGTCAGGCAATAACGCTTCGCGCCATGAGTGGTGCACTTTCGAGCGTTTAAGATAAAACAACATTCTTCGGGCATCGACATGGAAGAGCGCTACAACCCCCGGGTCGTCGAATCCCGGTGGCAGCAGCAATGGCAGGAAGGAGCCCCGGCTCCAACCCTTCCAGGGCGGCCCAAGTTTTACGCGCTATCGATGTTCCCGTACCCTTCCGGGGCGCTGCACATGGGACATGTGCGCAATTACTCAATCACAGACGTCATCGCCCGCTACAAGCGCATGTGCGGCTTCGATGTCCTGCACCCAATCGGTTGGGATGCGTTTGGACTACCAGCGGAGAACGCTGCCATCGACCGTGGCATTCATCCGGCCCGCTGGACCGAGCAGAATATTGCCCAGATGCGCGAGCAGTTCAAACGCCTCGGTATCTCCTACAACTGGGAGCGCGAGATTGCAACCTGCAAACCTGACTACTACCGCTGGACCCAGCGGTTGTTTCTGGAGTTCTGGCAGGCGGGCCTTGCCTACCGCAAAGCGGGCATCGTCAATTGGGACCCGGTAGACCAGACAGTACTCGCCAACGAGCAAGTTGATGCCCAGGGCCGTTCCTGGCGCTCGGGGGCGTTGGTTGAAAAACGGCCGCTTGAGCAGTGGTACTTCAAAATCACCGACTACGCAGAGCAGTTGCTCGAAGACCTCGACCGGTTAACCGAGTGGCCCGAACGCGTACGGGTCATGCAGGAAAACTGGATCGGGCGCTCGGTCGGGGCGGAACTAAGTTTTCCAGTCGATGGTAGCGGTGAGTCCATTCACGTCTACACCACGCGTCCCGACACCGTCTACGGCGTCACCTATCTCGTGCTTGCTCCTGAACACCCACTGGTGTCTCAACTGACAACCCCCGCTCAGGGCGACCTGGTGCATCGGTTCATTGCCCAGGTTCAGGCCAAGAGCGACACCGAACGGACCAGCGAAGACCGGCCCAAGCAGGGAGTCTGGACCGGGGCCACGGCAACCAATCCCTTCAGCGGTGAGGCACTCCCGATCTGGATTGCCGATTACGTGCTCTACGAGTACGGGACCGGAGCGGTCATGGGCGTTCCCGCCCATGACCAGCGCGACTTTACTTTTGCCGGTTCCTACAACCTGCCGGTCCGGACTGTGATCGAGCCGGTTACAGAACCGCTCCCACAACCCCTGATGAATGCCTACCTCGAACCCGGTAGCCTGGTTAATTCCGGCCCTTTCGATGGCCTCGATTCCCCCACGGCCAAGCTCAAGATTATCGAGCATGCCGAGGACCGTGGTTGGGGCAAGGGACGTGTTCAGTACCGTTTGCGTGACTGGCTTATCTCCAGACAGCGTTACTGGGGTTGCCCCATCCCCATGATTCACTGCCCGCAATGTGGCCCCGTCCCGGTCAGCGAAGACTGTCTGCCCGTCCACCTGCCCGAGGATGTCGAGTTGAGCGGGCGGGGCGGCTCTCCCCTGGCCAAGCTCGATGCGTGGGTAAAAGTGGATTGTCCTGTCTGTGGAGGTCCGGCCCGCCGCGAGACCGATACCATGGACACCTTCATCGATTCATCCTGGTACTTTCTACGCTTTGCCGACGCCCACAATCTTGAGCGTCCCTTCGATCCTGTGCGGGTCAACCACTGGCTACCGGTCGATCAATACGTCGGCGGCATCGAGCATGCCATCTTGCACTTGCTGTACTCGCGCTTCTTCACCAAGGTCTTGCGTGACCGGGGCCTGCTCGACTTCGACGAGCCCTTCACACGCCTGTTGACCCAGGGCATGGTCCTTGCCGATGCCTACATCGATCCCGAGACGAACCAGTACTACCCGGCGGATGCCGTGGAGCAGAAAGCCGGAAGGTATGTCGCCCGCCACGACGGCCGACGGCTTGAGGTCCGCATGGAAAAGATGTCCAAGTCCAAGTACAACGGTATCGATCCGCTGCCGGTCCTGGATGCGTATGGTGCGGACACTGCCCGCATGTTTGTGCTTTTCAAAGCTCCGCCTGAGAAGGAACTCGAATGGTCCGACAGCGATGTGGAGGGCCAGTTTCGTTTCCTGGGCCGGGTCTGGCGACTGGTACACGCTTATGTCAGTGCAGATGCCGGTAAGGCCAGTGGTGAGCGAGACAGAGACCTGCGGCGGGCGATTCACACCGCCATTGGACAGGTAACAGAAGACATCGAGACTTACAAATTCAATACGGCGGTCTCGGCCCTGATGATTCTCACCAACGCTCTGTCCGAGGGCACAACGACCACGCCAGTTTACCGGGAAGGCTTGCGAACGCTTGTACAACTCCTGGCTCCCTTTGCCCCGCACATCAGCGCCGAGTTGTGGGAAGCCCTTGGCGAAAGTGGTCAGGTTCACCAATCAACCTGGCCCGTGCTCGATCCCGAGGCGATTAAAGCCGAGACTCTCACCCTGGTCATTCAGGTCAACGGCAAGACGCGCGGCACCATCGAAGTACCTGCCGATGCCAACCGGGAGACCCTGGAGCAACTGGCTCGCGAGAGCGAAGCAGCTCAGCGTCATACCACTGATAAAACAGTTCGCAAGGTCATTTTCGTGCCGGGTAAACTGGTAAACTTCGTTGTGGGCTAGAAGCGCACTCAGGGGTGCGAGAGTTTGCTGTAGCGGGTGGCCGTCGCTACAATGGAGTTACTCGGTACCAAACATTGATTTAATTCAGTCCAAATCTTTACAGAAAATTTTAAGCACATTTTTTTAATTACCAAGTCTCGTTCAACGCAAACTACAAAGGAGGTTCATTGACTCGTGAATACCGTATTGCTGTTCTGGGAGCAACCGGGGCAGTCGGTACCGAGATGGTTCAGCTCCTGCACCAGCGACGCTTTCCCCTTGCCAGCCTCAAACTGCTTGCTTCACCCCAGTCGGCGGGTAAGTGGCTGCCGTTCGGTGATGAATCCCTAGTAGTCCAGGCAGTCAGCAAACAGGCATTGCAAAGTGCGGATTTGGTTTTAGGAGCCACTGGCTCAGACGTGGCCCGGGAGTGGGCAGGTATGATTGTCGAGCAGGGCGCTGTCCTGATCGATAACTCAAGTGCCTTTCGGATGGATCCGAGCGTTCCCCTGGTCATTCCCGAGGTCAATCCCGAAGATCTCCGTACCCACCGGGGCATCGTGGCCAATCCCAATTGTTCGACCATTCTGATGGCTCTTGTGGTCTGGCCCCTGCACCAGCACCAACCGCTCAAACGTCTGGTTGCCGCTACTTACCAGGCGGCCTCCGGGGCCGGGACCCCGGCCATGACCGAGCTGAAGGAGCAGACCCGCCAGATTCTCGATGGCGAACCGGTTACCAAACAGGTGTTTCCCCATCCAATCGCCTTCAACCTCTTCACCCACAACTCACCCATCGGTGATAACCATTACTGTGAAGAGGAGATGAAGATGGTGCTGGAAACACGCAAGATTTTCCACCAAGACGATCTTGCGATTACTGCTACCTGTGTACGGGTACCGGTGTTGCGTGCTCACTCGGAAGCTCTGAATATCGAATTTCACCGGCCTTTTGCCCTTGAAGAGGCTCGCGCTATTCTAAGTGGAGCCCCCGGCCTGCGCCTGATTGAGGATTGGGAGCGCAACTACTTCCCCATGCCAGTCGATGCCAGCGGTGAGGATGCCGTCCTGGTCGGGCGTATCCGCCAGGATATCTCGCACCCCAATGCTATCGAGGTCTGGCTTTGTGGAGACCAGATCCGCAAAGGGGCTGCCCTCAACGCCGTTCAGATTGCCGAGACCCTCATCGGGGAGCAACAATGAGCTTCGGCACCGTCCTGACCGCCATGGTGACTCCCTTTGATCGCGAAGGTAAAGTCAACTACGCCCTGGCTGAAAAACTCGCCGATCACCTGATCAACAACGGTACGGACACACTGGTGCTTGCTGGTACGACCGGTGAATCTCCCACGCTCAGTTGGGACGAGGAATACGAGCTATTTTGCACTGTGCGCTCAGCAGTTGCGGGACGGGGTAAGGTTGTAGCAGGGACCGGCTCCAACTCGACCGAGGAGGCCGTCGTCGCTACCCAGAAGGCTGCCAAACTGGGCCTGGACGGTTCACTGCAAGTCTGTCCGTACTACAACAAGCCTCCTCAGGAAGGTTTGTACAGGCACTTCCGGGCTATCGCCGAGGTAGCAGATCTGCCTCTGCTGCTCTACAACATCCCTGGACGTACTGGTGTCAGTCTTGCACCCGAGACGGTTGCAAGGCTTGCCGAGCTGTCCAACGTTGTAGCCATCAAGGAAGCAAGCGGTTCGATGGATCAAGTCAGTGCAATTCGAGCGCTGACCTCCCCTGACTTTCACGTGTACTCAGGAGATGACTCGCTGACCCTGCCGATGTTGGCTCTGGGAGCCGATGGGGTGGTGAGTGTCGCATCCCATCTGGTCGGCAAACCTTTGCAGGAGATGATCCACGCGTTTAAGAGTGGCCAGACCGAACAGGCTCGCCAGATCCATCTTCAGCTTTTTCCGCTGTTTCGAGCTCTCTTTTGGGAAACCAATCCCATCGCGCTCAAAGCAGCCCTCGAATTGCTCGGCTGGGATATCAACTATTTGCGCTTGCCCTTAGTCAAAGCGAGCGACCAGCTCCAGGCAGAGCTCGGTGTAGTTCTCCGGCAGCTCCAGCTGTCTTGACAAGCTTTTCAGTCCACACACAACTCAACCAAGGAACCTCATGGCTCACAACACCAATGCCGATGTCTTACCTGTGCGGATTACACCTCTGGGTGGCCTGGGCGAAATCGGTAAAAATACCTGGATCTTTCAGGTCCAGGACGAAATTATGCTAGTCGATGGTGGCCTCTCCTTTCCAACCGAGGGCATGCACGGCATAAATCTGGTCCTGCCTAACATTGATTGGCTGCTTGAGCATCAGCACAAAATCATCGGTATGCTCGTCACCCATGGTCACGAGGACCACATCGGCGGTATTCCCTATCACCTACAGCGGTTGCGTATTCCGACCATCTGGGGACCACGGCTCGCGATGTCTTTGCTTGAGCACAAGCTCCAAGAAGCAGAACTACTCGACCGCACCAAGATCATTACGGTAGGTCCCCGCGATATTGTGCGGGTCGGCAAGCACTTCGTGGTTGAATATCTCCAGAACACGCACTCGATCGCCGATTCCTACAGTCTGGCAATCAACACTCCCTCCGGGCTCGTTATCCATACGGGCGATTTCAAGTTCGATCACACTCCCGTGGATGGCCGCAAATTTGATTACCAGAAACTGGCCGAGCACGGCGAGAAGGGTGTCCTCTGTCTCATCAGTGACTCGACGAACGCCGAAGTTCCCGGTTTTACCCCTTCGGAGCGGTCGGTCTACCCCAATCTCGAGCGTTACATCAAAGAAGCACCGGGGCGGGTATTTGTGACCACCTTTGCCTCCTCGACCCACCGCATCAACATGTTGCTCGAAATTGCCCAGAAGACGGGGCGCGTGGTGACGGTGATTGGCCGCTCGATGCTGGAGATGATTGCCCGCGCTAAGACGCTTGGCTTCATCACCAACTTTCCGGACGCGCTGATCAGACCCGTTCAGGCTGCGCTCTCGATGCCACCCGAGAAGGTACTGGTTCTGACTACTGGTTCCCAGGGTGA
>JACMIX010000183.1 GCA_014380935.1 Gloeobacterales cyanobacterium ES-bin-141
GCGTTTTACGTCTTCGCTAGGGATTTCAACCCACCCCCAGCCATTGAGAGGATCGAGCGGATTCCTATCGATGTAAGCAATCGTCCAGTTTCTTCTTGCCATGAACTTCGGGGGGAAATGTTCTAGATAAGTCCCAGGTTTCCCGCGCACCGCCTCGGGATACCGCCTGGCTCCTTTGCACCATACCGCCGCTCTCCCTTGCTCCCCCTCGTTGTCGCGGTCGATCTTCTGGGAGCATTTCAACTGAAGCTGGCCAACCATCTGGTCGAACAAATGTAGCAGGTGCAACCAGATTATCGACTTGGCAAGGGCCGCAAGGATTGTGTCCGGATGAGCAGGTCGAATTGGTTCGACACCCCGAGTGCCGCAGCCGGATCACTCAGCAACACCCCAACTTCGATGTTCCGGTGGTGAGCGGCCTCGGTGAAATTAGCAGAAGTAACGAGCACCTGCTCCTCGTCAATGACCACACATTTTGCATGCTGACAGGCCCTTTCCAGGCCGCCTTTTTGCAAGGCTCGCGGATCATAGAACACTTCTGGCAGCCTCGACCCAGGCCAGATCTCCTCGCGGAACAGCCTCCCGAACGTATCAACCAGTTCAGCCTCACTCCGGTTGCCCTGGTGCGGACGTTGGATGTTGATCACAAGCCGGACTGAGAGCCCTGGTTCTGAGTCGAAGCGGCTTGCAAGTTCACCAAATAGTTCCAGGGCTTTATCACCCCGGTCGAGAGCGTAGCTTGCTATGAGTACACTTTTGCGGGCCGAGGCGAAGAGTTCTCGGACAACCACGGCAGTATCGCGGCTCGTGACACCCGGTCGGTCATCGCCGGTCCAGACAATTTCTACTTGCTCGCGGGACTTCTCGGCGTCACGACGTTCGGCCGCAAGTAACCGTATCAGGTAGGCGGCATGGACAGGTTGCATACCCTGGCCTGCAAGTCTTGATAGTTCCGTTGCCACTGACGCGGCTAGATGCGTACCCACGAGATGTTGCAGTTCGACACGGGTGTAGGGCGGGACCGCCCGTCCTGATTCGAGGGCAGCTGCGAGGGCCTCCATATTTGACCGACTCAATTGGCGCAGTGCATCTGGAATCACGGGGCTCCCCACCCTGGCCTCGCCTCGCCCCTGCGCAGCCTCACGCCTCAGCCCCTGCGAAGAACTCGGCCCCCAGTCCTTCGACAGTAGACACGACCAGGGCGCGGTCGAGAAACTCGTTGCCCCGCTCGCAGGAGGGCTCTGCAATCAGCAGGCAGCCGTGGCAGGCGGCCCCGTGCAAGAAGCGTTCCTCCTGGGGGTTGGCCGGGTTGTGCTGGGTGCAGACCGGGTCGTTGGAGCACAGTTGTCCGAGTTCGAGGGCGGTGCGCAGATGCCCTTCGATGCGCTTACCCACTCCCACCAGACCGCCCAGGGTGCCCTCGCTGCCGGTAGAGCCGGTGTAGAGCAGGATGCCGTAGCCCGCTTCGCCAGCGTAAATGCGCTCGCGGATAGCGGTAGCGGTATAACCGCATTCAAGCGAGACAGCGGTGATGAGCAGGTGCGAGAGTGAGTGAAGCATCACGTACGCCAGGCCGGGGAACTTACCCTCCGGGATGCCCCGCCGCCTCAACCACGTCTCGAATCCTTCAAGAAGCTTCTTTTCCCTGGATTGAACTGCAAGCTAACTAGCTGTTAGTAGGATGCTACTAAGCTGTCATAACAAAGGATCAGAGATGAGTTCTCGCCCATGCCCCCCGAGTTTGACTGGGACGACGCCAACACCGCGCACATTGCTCGTCACAACCTCACCCCCATCCCCGTCGAAGAAGCACTCGATGATCCGCTGGGCCTGGTTGGACAAGCGCGCGTCGTGGATGGTGAACGCCGGTGGGTTACCCTGGGAAGCACCCGAACTGGTCTTGTACTCCGGGTCGTTTTTACCTACCGCTCTGGGCGCGTGCGCGTTGTCACTGCCTACCGTGCAACCCCCGCTCAACGGCGACTTTACCTGACGAGGTGATCATGATGACCAACACAAAGCCAGACCGCGATCCCGGTTTAATTTATCCCGGTGACCTTATCCCAGCATTCGCTACCGAGGCCGAAGAAGCTGAGTGGTGGGACTCCCACGAACTCAGCGACGAATTTTTGCAGACAATGAAGCGCAAGCCCGATGGCCTGTTGCCTACACCACAGGACGGCGAACGGGCATCCCGTGTCCCGGAGTAACCCATGACCAGCACCACCAATCCCCCACCCGTCCGCTTATTGGCGTGCTTTCATTCTCTTACCCCGAGACTGGCCAGAGGTACACCAGTCCCACCGGCTCGGCCTGCACCGCGCCGTCGGTTCCGCGGCAGTGCTTGTCGATGAGCTTCTTCTGGTCTGGTCAACCGTCTGCAGCAGGTGCAAGTTGATATGGCTGAATCTTAGCTGCAGGTACCCCGAAAGAAGCTTCCAGTCGGACCTGAGTGCCTGTGGCCTTCAGGAAGCCCACCAGACGCTCGACGCTGTACTTCCGAAGCTTGCCGCGCGTCACGTCGCTCAAATCCGGCTGAGCAATCCCAACCCGCTCAACGTACTGGGTCTGGGTAAGTCCGCTTTCACGAAAGCGCTTGAGTATCTCTGAAGCAAGCTGAGACTTCAGCTGCGTGGTCTCCGGGTCTGCCACGCCGATGTCGGCGAATACGTTCCCGCTGGAACTGGTGATCTCGTGCTCGTTCATTTCCCCATCTCCTTGGCGTGTTTCTCGGCAGACTTCAGCCTCGACTCGATCAGCTCTCTATCCTCCCTGGGCGGTGAGGAAGAACCGCAAGGGAGGGTCCCGCTTCATAGAGCGGTAACGATTGAGCTTCCCAATCCTGCCTCTGGACGGCCCCTTCGAGCCTCTCGTGCTCAGCCCAGTGTCTCGGGCCAGTTCTGGGATCCGTGGATCACCGCCAGGATCTCGACGTTCTCCTGCACGACGTAGGCGACGATGAACGGTGTCCTGGGTACCACCAGTTCCCGTGTTTGCTCCACCCGTCCCAGCCTTCCCGAAAGCGGAAAAGATGACAGTCTGGAGATCGCCTGCTCGATCCGTTCAATGATGGCCGGTGTTGAATCGGCCGGCAGTGCTTCTCGAATCCGGGCGAGGTCTGCGATTGCCCGTCGGCGCCAGAGAACTTTCAGCGGGGGTCCTTCCATCGGGCAAACTCAGCCGCCACCTCTTCCTCGCTTGCAAGGTCAGGCTCGTCGAGTGCCTGCTGAATGTGTCGGCACGACCACTGGTAATGCGCGATGTGCTGAACGATAGCGGTGCTGAGAATGGTTTCTCGATCCACGCCCTGAGCCCTTGCCATGGCATCAACAGCCGCCAGATTCTGCGCGTCTAGTTGGATCGAGAGGGTGGTCGTGTCCACGGATGTTCTCCCTATTAGCGTACTTGCATTCTCTCACCCCGAGACCGGCCAGAGGTACACCAGTCCCACCGGCTCGACCCGCACTGCCTTGACCTGGTAATTGACCTCGATGCGGGCGGGTTCGCTCACCAGTTCGTCTTCTAGAGCAGCAAGACGACGTTGCCAGTGGCGGCGGTCTGCCTCCAGTTGCCTGCGTTCCTCGGCGGCGAATTCGAGCACCAGCTGCACGTCGCCGTCGGTTTCAAGGATGGGCGACTCCTTGCGCCACTGCCAGGGCTTTTGGCCTGGCTTCCTCGGTGCTCTGAGAGTATCAAGTGTGCCAGCCCAACTTGGGTCCGCCCCGAAGCGCTCATCCAGGCTGGGGAACATCCACTGCGCCCGGTCCGGGTCGCGTCGGGCCTCCGCTTCGTCAACCGCGACCAGGCCGCCCGCACCGAGAATTGCCAGTGAGGCACTGAGGGCCTCCCGGAAGTGATTGTCCTGTAGCCCGAGCCAGTCGCGGGAGTTTTTGAGCAATTCCTGCAACTCGGCCAGCTCCTTTTGCAGCTGCTCCCGCCGCGAGCGCGAACCTTCCAGTTCTGCGCGGATCGTGGCGAGACCCGGTCCGTCCTCTCCGGGCTCACCCGCCTGCTCGATAGCGTTCTCGAGAACGCCCACCTGGTCGGGGCGGATGCCAGTTGCCAGGAGACGTTCGACCCGCCGCTCAAGCACCGGCGAGAGGCTACCAAGTTCGCGCTGGATGGTCTAGGTCTTGCGCACCAGTACCTCCAGCACCCGGTCCTCACTGCGTTGGGTCAGCACGAAGTAGTGGCAGCGCACCTCCTTCGCACGCTGAAGCTTGCGGTCGATGCGTCCGTTGCGCTGTTCCATGCGACCCGGATTCCAGGGAATATCGAAATGGAAAAGGTCGGCGCAGTGGTTCTGGAGGTTTACCCCTTCCCTGGCCGCGTCGGTGGCGATAAGGATGCGCAGGGGCGATTTGGCCGGGTCCGAGTTGAAGGCTGCTTTGATCTGCTCGCGTCTCTCCTCGCCGATGCCGCCATGGAAAGCGGCGATGCGCTCTTCTTCGCGCTTAGAACCGGCAATAAGTGCTCCCAACTGCTCCATCAAGTAGCGCTTTGTGTCGGTGTACTCGGTGAAGATGAGCACCCTTCGCTCAAGCCACTGCGCCTCAGGCTTGCCAAGGTCGGGGCAAAGATTGGCGCGGATCCAATCACCAAGAGCCTGGATCTTCACATCGGCATCGTGGCGGGCACCGCTTGTTACCCTCAGCATTCGATCCACCAGGGCAATTTCTTCTGTGAGGTCTTCGCCCCCGATAGCCGCGAGGGTTGCCCGATCCATCTGGGCCTCTTCCTCTTCCGTCACATCTTCCTCAGGCAAATCCGCCCGCTCGTCGTCGGGGCCGACCCCTTCGAGCAACAGCGATGGGTTCCGAAACCGATCGAGAAGCCAGGGCCTACCGGTGGTAAGGCTCAACTTCACGCCGCAGCCAGAGATGTGCGACTACGACGCGCAGCAACCCTGAGCGATAGACCCAGGAGGCTTCTGTCTAACCGCCCAGGTGGAGCCGCGGACCTATAGGAACAATGCGCGTCGGGTTGAGTTGCGTGATGTTGTAGTAGAGGCGCTTGATGTGGTCGATGTCGCAGACTGCTTTGACGCCCGGTTGCCGGTAAAGGTCGTTGAGGTAGTTCCACAGATTGGGGTAGTCCACGAGGCGCCGGAGGTTGCACTTGAACAAACCGTAGTAGGCCAGGTCAAAGCGCAGTAGCGTCGGGAACAAACACCAGTCCGCCTCGGTAATCTGCGTGCCGCAAAGGTAATGCTGCTCACCCAGTACCCTCTCCCAGTAGTCGAGCGCACTGAACAGTTCGAAGAATGCCTCTTCGTAAGCGACCTGGGAAGTTGCAAACCCGGTGCGGTAGACGCCGTTGTTGATGGGCCAGTAGATGGCGTCGATGGTCTGGTCGATACGCTCGCGCAATGCCTGCGGGTAAAAGTCGATATCCGCGGTGGAGAACTCCTCAAACTGCGTGTCGAGCATACGAATGATCTGCCGCGATTCGTTGTTGACGATAGTGTCAGTCTTTTTGTCCCAGAGGACGGGCACCGTGACCCGTCCGGTGTACTCGGGCTCGGCCAGCACGTATAGGTCCTTGAGATGCTCCGCTCCGTGGATTGTGTCCGGAATGCAACCGGGTCCAGTAGAGAAGGTCCAGCCGTACTCACCAATGACCGGGGCAACAATGGATAGTCCAATCACCCCCTCGAGACCTTTGAGTGTGCGCATGAGGACTGTACGGTGCGCCCAGGGACAGCCCAGGGAAACATAAAGATGGTAACGGCCCGGCTCGGCTCGATAGCCGCTCGAACCGTCCGCTGTAATCTGCGTGTGAAATCGGGTGGGCATGCGGTTGAACCGTCCCTGCTCATCTCTTTCTTGCCACTCGGTTGTCCACTGGCCGCCTACTAATTGTCCCAGGGCCATGACCGTCTCCTGACTAAGATTGTTCTAGTGCGTACTATATACGTAGCATAAAAGTACTAACACGAACATTGCGCCTGTCATGTGCCCGCGGGCCGGCGTTGTCGGCTTGTGGCTTATGGATTGAGAGTTAAGTCAGCTACGCGGCACAGTTTCAAATAGAACATTGCAGGTCCATGGCCTTTTGAGTGAAACGGTAATTCTCGCGGTAGTCCACCGGGCAGTCGATTACGGTGGGCACCTCCTGTTCGAGGGCCGTTTTGAGAATTGGCAGCAGGTCCGCACTCGACTCGACCCGGTAGCCTTTGAGACCCATGCTCTCGGCCAGTTTTACAAAGTCGGGGTTGCCAAAACGGACAAAGGCCGACCGGCCAAAGTGGCTTTCTTGCTTCCACTCGATCAGTCCGTACCCGCCATCGTTGAAAATCAAGGTCACAAATGGCGTACCGATCCGTACCGCAGTCTCAAGTTCCTGCATGTTCATCATGAAGCCGCCATCGCCCGTCACTGCTACGACTTTGCGCTGGGGGTGGACGAGCTTTGCAGCCACAGCCCCGGGAATGGCGATGCCCATCGCCGCGAAACCGTTCGAAATCAAGCAGGTGTTCGGGCGGTCACAGTGGTAGTGCCGCGCCACCCACATCTTGTGTGCCCCAACATCTGAGATCAAGATGTCATCCATACCCATGACCTGGCGCAGGTCATAGATAATCTTTTGAGGCTTGACCGGGAAACCGTCATCGTAGGCGTACTGCAGATAATCGGCGCGAATCTCCTCGCGCAGTTGTAGGGCATGGGGATCCGGCTTGCCCTGCCGGTCGGCCACCTTCAAGATCTCTTTGAGGGTGTCGGAGATGTCACCGACCACCTCGACCTTGGCAATGTAGCTGCTATCCACCTCGGCCGGGGACTCGCCGATGTGGATGATGGGGATAGCACCGTCCGGGTTCCACTTCTTGGGCGAATACTCAATCAGGTCGTAGCCGACCGCGATGATGAGGTCGGCGCGGTCGAACCCACAGCTGATATAGTCGCGCTGTTGAAGACCGACCGCCCACAGCGCCAGGGGATGAGTGTAAGGGATGACTCCCTTGCCCATGAAGGTGTTGGCGACGGGAATATTGAGTTGGGTTGCAAATTCGGTGAGTGCCGAGCTTGCGTGGGCGCGGATTGCCCCGTTGCCAACCAGGATGAGCGGATTGTGCGCCTGGGAGATGATTTCAGCTGCCGCGTGGATGCTGCTGAACGCGGCGAAGATGGGGCTTTTATTTTCCCTGGCGAGGGGGGCTCCCATTGCTGCCATCGCCGCGATGTTTTCCGGCAGGTCGATGTGCACGGCACCCGGTTTCTCTGATTGAGACAGCTTGAACGCTTTGCGGACAATCTCGGGCGTATTGCCCGGCCGGACAACCTGGGCGTTCCACTTGGTAACCGGGGCGAACAGGGCCACCAGGTCGAGGTACTGGTGCGATTCGATGTGCATGCGGTCGGTTCCGACCTGGCCCGTGATGGCCACCAGCGGAGCGCAGTCCAGATTGGCGTCGGCAACCCCGGTCATCAGGTTGGTGGCCCCGGGTCCCAGGGTGGACAGGCATACTCCCGCCTGCCCGGTCAGACGTCCGTAGACATCCGCCATGAAAGCGGCACCCTGTTCGTGGCGAGTTGTAATGAACTGGATTGAGGAACTTTGTAGAGCTTCGAGCACCTGGATATTTTCTTCACCAGGTAACCCGAAGATGTAGCGGACCCCCTCGTTTTCCAGGCAGCGCACCAACAGTTCGGCTGTGTTCATTGTGTCCATACCGTTTTAATGTTGACAAATTCCAGCAGGCCGTGGCTACTCAACTCACGCCCGTAACCGGAGCGTTTGGTGCCCCCGAAAGGCAGTCTGGGGTCGGACTTAACCATACCGTTGATGAAGACCAAGCCACACTCCAGTTCGTTGATCACCCGGTCGCGCTCTCTAGCATCAGTCGTCCAGGCACTGGCACCCAGACCGAAGGGCGTGTCGTTGGCAAGCTGAACGGCCGCGTCCAGGTCGGCAACGCGGAACAACACGGCGACGGGGCCGAAGAGTTCTTCTTGGTAGGCAGGGCTCTCGAACGGGATGTCCGTGAGGATGGTGGGAGCATAGAAGTTGCCGCCCAGACCGTTCTCATGGATCGAATGCCCGCCTGTGAGTAGCCGTGCTCCCTGATTGAGCGACGTTTGCACCTGCCGCTCAAGGGTTGTGAGGATCTCCGGTGTGGCGAGCGGGCCGAGGTCGGTGTCTGAGTGCATCGGATCGCCCACGCGCAACGCCTCGAACTGCTCGACCAGACGACGCTCGAATACATCGGCCACGGACTCGACGACGATAAAACGCTTGGCTGCAATGCACGACTGGCCGTTGTTGAGCATGCGAGATTTAACGGCCGTGGAAACCGCACTCTCCAGGTCGGCACTTGCCAAAATAATAAACGGATCGCTGCCGCCCAATTCGAGGACGGTCTTCTTGAGGTGCCGTCCCGCGATGGCCGCCACCGCCGCACCAGCAGGTTCACTGCCCGTCAGGGTGACCGCCCTGACCCGCGCATCGGCTACAACGTCGGCGGTCCTGTCGGACCCGACTAGCAGCGTATGGAAAACCCCCGGCTCAAAGCCAGCCCGCTCAAAACTCTCTTCAATGGCAAGTGCACA
>JACMIX010000184.1 GCA_014380935.1 Gloeobacterales cyanobacterium ES-bin-141
CAGGAGACGCTGGCAAGTATACACCTACAGGTCCCAGGACAACGTTTAATTGGGACATCAAAAACACCCCCAACACTGCGACCGAATCAGCCCAGTAGTCCGGTCTAGAACGGGCCAGTTCCGGGCGTCCGTGGGTACCCCAGGTGACGGCACAACCCGCTACCCCGGCACCCCGAGCCATCTCCAGGTCAAAAGTCGTGTCCCCAACCATAATTGCCTCAGCTGCAAGACAACCCGTTACTTCCAGGACCCGCAGCAAGGATTCGGGATCGGGCTTGCCACGGATAACATCGTCCGGGGAGACGACTGCTTTGAAGAGCCCCTGCCAGCCAAGATGGGCAAGCACCTCGGCAATCGCCCGGCCCCGCTTGCCCGAGCAGATGGCAAGTACTACCCCACGTGCATGCAGTGCTTGCAGCAACTCGGGAACTCCCTCGAAGGGAAGGCTGGTGGCGAGCATCACCTCGCGGTAAACCTGACGGTAAACCTCGATAACCTCCGCCGCCTGCTCGCGTCGCCCCTCGGGCAAGATCAAGGGCATCTGCTCGCGCAGGGGAACACCGATCAACCGCCGCCAGTGCTCGACTGTCTCCTGGGGTAACTTCAGAGCTTCAACCGTACGCTGCATGGCAAAAACAATCCCTGCCTCGGAGTCGATCAGGGTTCCGTCCAGATCAAAGACGACGATTCGCACGGGCGGTAGCACTCCAGAATGCTCTCAAGCCTAACAGGTGCTGTCGTAGAGGACAGCGCTCTCCTCAAGACGCAGGCGCGAATAGACGCCCACCCCAAGACTGGAGCGACATCCGCGCGCGAGGCGCTCCGCCCCGGCGCAGGCAATCATCGCGGCGTTGTCGGTACAGTACTCGAAAGGTGGAAAGATGGCCCGTGTTCCCCGGGCGCGTGTAGCCGTGTCCAGTCGCACGCGCAGTCCCCGGTTGGCTGCCACGCCTCCCGCGACGACAACGGTCTGCGTGTTTAACTCTTCCATTGCAGCCAGGGTGCGCTTGACCAGGGCCTCGACGACGGTGTGCTGAAAACTGGCCGCAAGGTCTGCCCGGTCAACCGTGAGACCCAGGGCACGCTGCTTTTCGACCAGGCGGAGGACAGCCGTTTTCAGGCCGCTGAAACTCGTGTCGTAGGGGTGGTCCATCCGCCCGCCTGGCAAGGCGAATGCACGCGGGTTGCCCACCTGAGCGAGTTTGTCGATCTGTGGCCCACCGGGGTAGCCCAGGTCCAAAAGTCGCGCCACCTTGTCGTAGGCCTCACCGACCGCGTCGTCGCGCGTTTGCCCGAGTGTGCGGTAGTGGCCGTGCCCCTCGACGGCAACCAGGCTGGTGTGGCCACCCGAGACCAGCAAGCAGGCAAAGGGAGGTTCGAGCATCGGGTCGCTCAAGTAGGCCGAATAAATGTGTCCTTCATGATGGTGAACAGCGATGAGGGGTTTGTTATTGATCAGTGCCAGGGTCTTGGCCGCCGTCACCCCCATGAGCAGCGACCCCACCAGGCCGGGAGCCGCGGTGACCGCGATCCCGTCGATTGCGTCCCAGGTGAGGCCGCTCTGTTCGAAGCACTCGGCAATCACCGGGTTGAGAGTGAGCAGGTGTTCGCGCGAGGCAACCTCCGGTACGATCCCACCCGTTCGGCGGTGCAAATCGATTTGTGAGGCCACCACCGAGGCAATCACCCGCCGGTCGCGCACAATGGCGGCGGCGCTCTCATCACAACTGGTCTCAATGGCAAACACAGTAGTCATGCATCCATTGTGCCGCGAGGGTGGGAGCCCCACCGGGGATACAAGCTTTTCTACACCCATCGGGGTGCTGCTCGCAGCTCAGCAGCCCGCGCCGACCGGCTGCTTCTCGACTGGGGACTCGGCAGCAAGCATCTTGCGCAGGTTCTCAGGGTGAAAGAAGGCAGTGTAGCGGCTCGCATCGGCCGGGGGCAGAAGCTCTACTAGTTGGCGGTTTTCAACCCAGAACTCGATCAAAGTGAAAAAATCCTGGCCGCGCGTGAAGCGCTCGCACCGCCAGCCCTCGCGAGCGGCAATCCGCTCGATTGCGTCTTGCTCGAGGGCGACTGAGATCGCCGCGTGGGTCGGCACGTACCCGCTCGTGATTCCTGCCGGTACGAATTGCGTTTCCTCGTTGTCACTCGCGCCGGGAGTCAGTACCGTCCCCATGGGCAGAACCTCCACCATCGTCCCCAGATCATCGAGTGCAAGGGCGATGTAGCAGTCCGGATGACCGGGAAACGGCATGACTGCCCCGCCCAACAGTTCGGCAAGTACACCGGCAACATGTTGGGGCTGTTCGGCAGAAATTGAAATGTGGTGAATCATAGGGTCTCCCGCGATTTAGCTGTTAACGATTCGACTGCCCTCAGCATAGGGAGACCAGTGGCAATGACCAATCGGATTTGGTGGGACGGAATGTCGGAAAAAGTCGGTAAAAAAAACCCCGCCGGAGCTAACTCCGGCGGGGTCTACTTGAAGACCGCTTCAGCGGTTCAGTTTGGTGTGGATACTATCCTCCTTTTGCCCAACGCACGGCTGCATCAAACAATGCCCAGCCGTCACTGTTGAGAGAACCTGCTTCTATGTCGTCGAGGAAGGCACCCACTCGGCGGGCAGGAGCTTCCATTCCGGGCATCGTCGCACCCTTCTCGTATCCGAAGATGACCACCTTGCTGGAATTGCCATTGAGGGTGGCAATCTTGATAGCGCTCGAGTCCGGTGCGCCCCAGGTCATGCTGCCGCTCTTGGTATAGATCGTCTTGGTCCCGGACAACCCGGCTGCCATCGGTTGAGAGGAGTTGACAATCGTCACCTGGGTCTGTCCCGTCTGCGCCCCAAGGCTCGTGCTCGAACTGCTGGTCATGCCCAGGTCGTCGAAGATGTAGGCCTCCCAGGTCATCACTGGTACAGCCACATCCAGGAACTTGTTGTTGACCACTGAGGAACTGGACGTCGCTGAGATAATCACCAGCGCTTTGCCCTCCGCATCGCTGCTCGAGGCGAGATTGTCCTCGATGACGGTCACCTTGTAGCCCTGAGAGGTAAGCCGGTCATACACCGCCTTATCGGCTGCACCGAGTGAGGCCTGTCCGGTGACGAACAGTACTTCGTCGTTGCTCTCGGTCGCCCATCGAACGGCTGCCTCGAACAGCGCCCATCCGTCCTCGGTCAGGGTAGATGCTTCGTCGTTGCTGAGGAACAAACCGACCCGCCGTGCCGGGGCGTTCAACCCCTGCATGGTCACTCCGCTCTCGTAGCCGAAGAGCGCCAATTTGTTCTCCTCATCGCCTTTACCGATGGTGGCGATTTTAATCGCGTTGGTACCGGGGGTGGCCCAGGTCATATTTCCACTTTTGGTGTAGACCGTTACGTCCGAAGATAGTCCGGCAGCCATCGGATGATCCGAATTGACGATCTCGATTTCTGCCTCGCTGTCGGTGGTACCGTAGTTGCTGTCGTTGTCACTGGCAATCATGCCCATGTCATCGAACAGGTAAGACTCCCAGTTCAAGACCGGGACCTGGACGCTACGGAACTTGGTCGTTACATTGTCTGCCTGGACGCTCGAGGAGATGATAACCAGAACTTTGCCGGTAGCATCTCCACTGGTTGCCTGTACGTCTTCCTTAGTGCTGACACTGAATCCCATCGATTCAAGACGTTGCTTAATCAGGCTGTCAGCTGTGTTGAGCGATGTCGAACCGCTTACTAGGAGAACCAATTTGCCGGTTCCGACATTGACGGTACGGGCACTGGAAGTCACTTTCGCTGCGTCGTTATCAGTGGCCATGGCCGTCAGGCTGTAACTGCCCTCTGGTACGTTCTGCCAGGTATAGCTGTAGGGGCTTGTGCTGTCCTCGCCCAGCTTGGTCGAACCGGCATAGAACTCGACTTTACTGACTGAGCCATCCGCATCGGAGGCATTGGCGCTCACGGTGATGTCGGCACCGCTTGCGAAGGTGGCCCCACCGGTCGGACCCGTCAGGCTGACTGCCGGTAGCTGGTTGGCCGCAGGCGCACTCACCGTGACATTGACCGGGCTTGAGGTGGCGGAGGTCCCGCTGCTGCTGGTGGCCTTCGCCGTGAGCGAGTAGCTTCCCGAGGGGAGATCGCTCAGGGTGATGCTGTAAGGACTACTAGTTTTTTCACCCACTTCGGTGCCGTTGGCAAAGAACTCTACCTTGGTGATGCTGCCACTCGAAGCGGTGGCGGTGGCACTGACGGTAACGCTACTTCCGGTAGTCAGGGTGCTGCCGTTGAGTGGGTTCGTCAGGCTCACCGTGACTACCGAGGCGGAGCTAGAACCGGGTTTGGCGCTGACCTGGATGGAGTTGGCGGTTTCGATGTCCGCGTAGACACCCCCTTCGTTGATGGCCGAAACCACGTAGTAGTAGGTTGTGCCGTTGGCCAAGCCAGTGTTGGTGTAACTGGTCGTAGTCTGACCGCTGCGGATGATGGTGTAGTTCGAGTTGCTGGTCGTCGAGCGCCTGATGGTGTAGCTCAAGGCTCCCGGTGCCGCAGACCATGACAGGGCGACCCCTCCGCTCAGTGGGGTTGCCGTGATCGAACTCGGTGGTGCATGGGTCGGTTCCGCTGCACTACCCAGTGTCACCTGATTGGAACTGCTTCCACTGGCACCGGTCTGCACGATGGTGAACTTCCTCGACTCCTGAAAGGTCTTTACCTCGCCTTTTTTGGTTCTCATGATGACTTCGAGGGTCGTACCGCTCTTGGGAACCTGGAAGGAGGTCGGGATGTCGATGTGGCTGCCCAGGCCCACGGTGTAAGTCCGGGTACCCTTCGCGAAAGTTGTCCAGCCCTCACCCGTAGAAGGATCGGTGACGTTGGCCCTGACCTCGACCTCGGCGGTGACCGAAGTGTTGCGGTACTCATCGTTGTAGAGGATCAGGGTGCGGTTGAGTGTCGCTCCTTCTTCCACGGTCGGGTATTTCCCGCTGATGAATGGCTCAATACCCAGTTCGTCATACCGTTTGTCGAACAGTGCCACCGGGGCGTAAGCGTTTTTGAGATTAATCGCCCTGACGCTGGTAGGTTCTTTGCGGGTCCACCAGAAATTGATGGGCCGGAAGTCCGTGAAGTTGATGTAGCGCAGACCACGGTTCCACACACCCTGCCAAGACTTGTTCATTTCGACATTTTCTTTTTCCTCTGCGGTGCCATCGCTCGGGACCTTGGTCTTGATGTATTCACCGGAGCCAGTCGGCTTGTACGAGTACACCTTTTTGGCCCAGCTGTAGATGCTGCCGGTGGGCTGCTTGTTGTAGCCTTCGAGGTAGTGGTAGTTGACGAGGGTGTCACCGACGTCTTTGTCGCCGTCGTAGCCCACGGGCCGCGTCGTGTCGTACAGGCGGACGGTGTCACCGAAAGCTTTGAGCTCTTCGGGTTCGAGATTGCCAAGCGAGGTCCATCCCAACTCGTTCTCAGCGCTCCAGATCACAATCGAGGGATGGTTGCGATAAGCCTTGACCCAGGACTTGAGCCACACCTTGGCATTCTCCATGAACAAGGCCTTGTTGGAGGATGACGCGAAGGTATCCAGGTAGAAAGGCCGACCGTACAGAGATGACTCGCTGACGAGCATCATGCCTTTTTCATCTGCCGTATCGAGGATGTAGCGGGGTGCCGGGTGAGTGTGGAGCCGGACGATGCGGATGTTCGCCTTCTTCATCTCGGCGAGCGTATTCGGCCAGTTGGCGGGGGTAAAGAGCTCCAGATCTTGGGAGTAGTAATAGCCATCACCGTAGTTGATGTAGTCTCCCCAGAGGTTGGCCCGGACGCCGTTGAGCATGAACTGGTTACCCGATGCCCACAGCTCGCGGAAACCGAACCGGCGCGTCTCCTCGTCTACGAGGGCACTGTTCTCGAGCAGCCTGGTGTTGAGTTTATAGAGGGCTGGCTTGTCGCTGTCCGGCCACCACAGCGCCGGGTCCGACCAGGCAGTGCTGAGGGTGATGACTTTCTGCTCGCTCGGTGCAAGCGTCACAGTCGTGGACAGCCGCTTTTCTGAGGAGTCGCTCCCCAAGCGATACGCATCCGACTGGAGCGTAACGGTCCGCGAAGAGTCCGTGTCGGTGTTCTTGAGGGTATACGCAACCGTCAGTGTGTCTTTGCGGTAAGACGTCTGGATGAAGCTGTCCACCACGTGGACCTTACCGTAGGCGCGCAACCAGACATCGTCGGTGATGCCGCCGTACTTGTTGTTGAGGTCGTGAGCACCCACGGGCCACTGTGCATCACCGCTGCCGTTGACAATCGGCTGGTTGACCATGCCCTTGACGACGACTTTGAGCTTGAAGCTTGAACCCGGTGTCACCCGGTTGGTTACATCAACTGAGAAGGGATTCCAGGCACCCACGTGGGTGGTCACCAACGTGTTGTTGACATAGATATCTGCGATGAAGTTGACCGATTCAAATTCGACTTTGACGATCTTGCCCGACCACTCAGATGGAACTTCTACCGAGCGCTCGTAGGTTTTAGTCGTAAGGGTGCTCCCGCCGTATATGGGAACCGTCCCACCCGTAGTCCAGGTACCGTTCAAAGACTCCTGCTCACGTAGATCAGGTCTTTCTTGAAGTGTTTCTGCAAAAGCACTCTGACAAATAGTCAGTACAACGAGCATGCACATTAGAAGTGCATCCCGCGCGAAGCTATTAAATTTCATGGACCCCCCGATGGTGTTGCTGAAGGAACAGCCAGACAAGTCTATGTTATTGGCTGTCCCTTGGAGTATACCCACCCCCGTTTTGGGGTTATCGGAAGAGTGTGGGGACGCGTATAGGTACGTACTGTATGCAGAAAATGAAGAGCGGAGCAGGCTAGGTAAGTTCTTGAAGGTGTCATCATCTATCGGAGATTATGCCCGTGGAAGGAGCCTGATATATCTCCTGAGAGCGACGATTTATTCGATTGAAAATAAGAAACTCATTTGAGGGTTCACTCTATGCAGACCTTCGATAATACCGAGGGGTTCACCGTTCAACTCTACAGGTTAATTGCTCGAACAAGAGTGGTGCGTCAGGACAATGAATGGTTAAAACCAAATGGAAGCCAGGGCGCAGTATGGCTGTAGGAGAGGGTTTCGCCATTTCACCCATCTTACAGCCTGCTCAATGGACACTGAGCTGTCCACCAGAGCCGCTCAAGAAAATAGCGCATTTACTGTCTCCCTCTGCTGGATCTCTACGCTCTTAGCTGTCTATGTATTATCAGTATTCATCACCGGAGTAAACCATGAATAGTTCAATCGAACCTGTACAGCCACAGCCTAATCAACTGATTCCGAACTTGTCCGAACGGACCTCAATTGTTGGTCTGTTCTCCGATGTGTCGCTCGCAGAGCAAGCCATTGTCGATTTACAGGCGGCCGGGTTTATGGCTGACAGCATCGGCGCTGCCATGCGAGATCAGTCCGAGGAGAGCGAATTGCTCAACGATACTGGCGTCCAGGGCGTAGACGAGGTGGCTAAGGGAGGCGGCGGTCTAATTGGCAGCATTATTACCAACCTCTTCGGAGACCGCACGCACCCCACGGGTGCAGACCTCATCGCGATCCTGGTTGGCATGGGTGTTCCAGATTCAGAAGCGCGCCACTTTGAAAATGGCCTCGGAAAGGGAGGAGCACTGGTGACAGTTGACGCACGGGGTATCCGCACGACCGATGCACTCGCAATTCTGAGCCGTCACGGTGCGGACACAGCCGGACTGGCGGAGAGCAGTAGTGCTAACCGCACTCAGGGGTTGGCCTCTGACACTTGAAGCGGGTTAGCCTGTAGGGATGCTTGAGGCATCTCGATGGACAGCGACCAGTTGGCCCGGTACATAGAAGCCAGTGACGGTATCTCCAAGCCCTGGCTGCTCATTCAACTACGTCTGCAAAAGCTCAAAGAGCGACAGTCCACCATGGCACCGGAGGTATACACCCAGGAACTGGCCGAACTCAACGAGGCCCTGATGCGTCTTGGGGAGTGGTGGGTCGGGATCGAGAACGATGTGTTTTGATCATCTCGCTCGTACGAGCCCTGGACTACTGGGCTGACGCTACCATTTCAGGAGGTTGAAATTCTCCATATCGATGGTTTCACGGTTGCGATAGATAGCGAGCACGATTGCGAGCCCGACAGCCGCTTCAGCGGCAGCGATGGTGATCACAAAGATAGCGAACATCTGCCCGCGAATGTTGTTGGGGTCCAGAAAATTAGAGAACGCGAGCAGGTTGATATTCACCGCGTTGAGAAGCAGCTCGATGGACATGAGC
>JACMIX010000185.1 GCA_014380935.1 Gloeobacterales cyanobacterium ES-bin-141
ACTTTCTGGTTAGGAACGTAGCTCAGATAGATCGTGGCAAAGTCGGGGTACCCAGAGAAGGGACACTTGCAGGTAAATTCGGGCAGGGTGATGTGAATGTCATAATCACGTCCGAGTCGAGGATTGGCAAAGGTAATGAGGCGACCTTCCTCGATGGCTCGCTCTCCGTATTTCGTCGTATCGGTAACGGCGCTCACGGCAACGGAGTCTGTCATACGTGCAGTATCCAAATCACAAATGCGGTAGATGTGCGTAGAGATCAACACAGTTGGCTAGCACCAACGGGCTTGATACTGTACCATTATATCCCGACACCGTGAGGAAACTTACCACGACAAGGTACGCAGGATGAGTACTTCACAAAATCAAACTTCAGGCCAGGCTTGGCATTTATCAAAATAGTGTGATCAAATTCACGCTTTGTCGAAATTCCTCGACAAAGTCACGGCAACTTTTCGGGTTGTGACTGGGGATAGGTATACCCGGAAACATTGGTTAGCTTCATTCTTCTGCCAGAGTAGAAGCGTCTAGGACTATTGGGACTTTATAGACTGATGTCTTTGTGCAATCTGCCTTAAGCGTGATCTTTCAAGAGTTCTTTGCATTTGAGCGGGTGATTTAACTTTATGGACCGAGATAATGTGCGCCGTCTTGCAGCTGTTGCTGTTGCTGCTCCTACCACTCAGACACTCGACGACACGGGTTCTGCCAAAAAACATGTCTTGATTGTTGATGATGGTTCTGCCCTGACCGAGGCTCTGTTGTCCGCTTCGCAAGCAGCTGGGCTGCGTGCGCTCGTCTTTCAGTTCAAGCATTTGAGGCGCCCGCTTCCAGTGCCGGTCATCTGCCTGGATTGGGAGGACGTTTCCTCGATTGAGCAGGGGGTTGCCCGTGTGCGTCAGGTCGAGGGCGGTTGTAGAGGTGTGTTCTTCCTGCAGACGGCTGGCTTACCCTTCGATAGACAGTGGCTGAGCGGAGCGCTTGCGAGGCTGCGGGCCGCGGTTGCCATCGCACGCGGGGTTAGTCTAACCAACAGTGAACCACTTGAATTTGTGTACTTTGTCACCGCCCAGGGTGGGCGTTTCGGTCTTGATGCCCAGGTGAGCGTCGATGCGCTCGCTCCCGGCCTGGAGGCGCTGGCCCATCCACTGCGTATGGAGATGCCAAAGACTTCCTTCCGCTCGATTGACCTTGACCCGGTCACATCGACCGCAGAGCAGGCCCGGCAGTTGCTTGGTGAACTCGGTGAGGCAGATGAGCCTTTTCGCACGGCCTACGGATGGAAAGGTGGCGAGCGGGCGACTCTGAGTGTGCAGGAGACTGCGGCGGGTAAAGCAGCTCCCATCCTCGACGCGGAATCTGTTGTGGTGTTTGCGGGTGGCGCGCGCGGGATCGGGGCAGTATGTGCCAGGCAACTCGCAGCACAGTACCGGTGCAAGGTAGTTTTGTTGGGCCGAACGCCCCTGGATGCTGAGGCGATGGAGTTAAGCCGCCTGAATGGAGCCGAGCGTCA
>JACMIX010000186.1 GCA_014380935.1 Gloeobacterales cyanobacterium ES-bin-141
TTACCATGTCCTTGTCGCTGGCTGGTCGTGCCATCAGGGCAGCTCCACAACGTATGTTTCGTAGTATAGGATATTATCCTGTACTACAGAGAATGCGACAGGTGCCCATCACTCAGCAAGCGGTATAGGTCGCGCTCTCAGGTTGTGTATTCGGCGTTGATCTTTACGTAGTCGTAGCTCAGGTCGCAGCCCCAGGCACAGCCCTCTCCTGGACCCTCACCGAGGCTGATCTGCACCGCGACCGGGTCCGACTCTTTGAGGTAGCGCGAGGCCGCACTCCGATCAAAGACCAGGGGTTGCCCTGCCTCCATTAACTGAAACTCGCCCAACCGTACAGCGAGCCTGGTGGGATCAAAGTCAACCCCGGCTCTTCCGGCAGCGGCAGCAAGCCTTCCCCAGTTGGGGTCGTTCCCGAACATGGCTGACTTTACCAGTGAAGAACCCGTGACCGTTCGCGCGACGATGCGGGCCTCACTATCCGTTCGCGTCCCGCTCACCCGGACCTCGATGAGTTTGGTGGCACCTTCCCCATCGCGCACGACCTTTCTGGCGAGGTCCACGCAAACTGCCGTCAGCATCTGCTCGAGCAATACCGCCTCAGCACAGGCCGGGTCCGTAACAGGCGCATTGGCCGCCTGTCCATTGGCGAGGGTTAGTAGCAAATCATTCGTACTCGTGTCGCCATCGACGGTGATTTGATTGAATGAGGCGTCCACGGCCCGCTGGGTCATAGCCCGCCACAGGGTTGCCTCGACAGCACAATCGCTGGTGATGAAAGCCAGCATTGTCGCCATCTGCGGGTGGATCATGCCGGAGCCCTTGGCGATGCCTCCAACTCTCACTATGCACCCGCCCAACGAAGCTTCGACGGCACATTGTTTGGCAACCAGGTCAGTTGTGAGGATGGCCTGGGCCGCGGCATCAGAACCAGTGTCCGTGAGAGCTTCAATCAAAGCGGGAGCCGCTTTGTCGATCCGCTCGACCGGTAACGGTACACCGATGACGCCCGTGGAGGCAACCAGGATGTCCCGCTCGCTCACATTCAATAAGCTTGAAAATATTGTGACCGTTTGGGCGACGGCCTCCTCCCCGGCCCGCCCGGTTGCGGCGTTGGCATTGCCCGAGTTGACCACGACTGCCTGCGCGGTTTGCCGCTCGCGCAGCAGTTCGCGGTCAAAGACGACTGATGCCGCCTGAACCCGGTTGGTCGTGAAAGACCCGGCAGCTACCGCTGCACTTGCTGAGTAGATGAGCGCGAGGTCTGGTTTCCCGGAGGGCTTGATTCCACTAGCCACAGCCCCCGCGAGCCAGCCACTCGCCGCACTCACCCCACCTTCGATCCACTTGAAACCGGATTCAACGTTCCCCATAACCAAAGCACCTTCTATATGCCCGCACGGGCACGAATCGACTACCCCGTTAGTTTAAAGGAGTATTCGCGTGCCACGACACCCTCTCAAATCCTGGCTAACGGGTCACCGAGATCGTCGCCCAGACGCGCCCGAAGCTACGGTCGCGGTTGACGACCCGCAGCCGGACGGCCTTCAAGTTCAACAGCGGTGCCGGTAGGGCCAGCAACTGTGCTTGATCTGGTTGCAGCTCCACTGAGGCAACGCCGAACACCGTGCTGTAATCGTCGAGTTCATTGCCGGTCACGTCCAGGTACGCGGTCGCCTTGACATCCGAGCGGACCGTTGCCGAGATGGCCTGGGCACCCCAACTCTGGATAAATTGACCAATCAGGGGGTCTTCCGCACTGAAAGTCGAATTGATGGACTGGGAAAAAGTATTGGCGGCACGAGGGTAATACTGCAGGTACGGTTGCACAAATACTTGTGCAAGTCCAGGGCTGCCAACCCCAGCTGTGAGTAATGGCACTGCGACAACCAACCACACCCATCCCTTTCTGACCAGTGTCATTACTGTCCCTCTGTTTCAGACCTTTCTTCTGAGCGTAGCTTATTCAACAGTTGGGTGACCTTCGCCCCCCGTTCAAGGGAAATATCCTGCACAAATGTAATCTCGGGAGTATAGCGCAAACGGATACGCCTACCCAACTCCTGGCGCACGAAACTCGTCCTGTCTAGTAGTCCGGCCATGGTGGCTTCCTGAGCCGCAGCCGAGCCATAGATGCTCACAAAAATCTTCGCAGTGCGCAGATCTCCGGTTACCTCGACATCCGTGACGCTGACCATGCCCGTCCCGACTCGCGGGTCCTTGATTTGCTGACGCAACAACATTTCGCTGACCTCGCGTTTGATCAGCTCCCCCACTCGGGCCGGTCTGTGCGTTTTCATCGTTACTTCCTGCTACTTTTGTTACAAATCTTTAAAGGGCGACTAACTATAATCCAAACCAATGATGAGTATTTATACTTGGTGACACTTTAATGAACCCAATCAAAACGCCTGAGATGCTGAGTTTGTCTGTTGAGCGTCTTTTTCTGAGTGTTACAGAACCCCTTGACCCTTTCGTGGGCTTAAAGCTCCTCCAAATCGTTCAGGGCCTGGTAGACATCGCTTACACGATGGGGCATCACGACGGTGGTGGTGGCGCGCATGCCGCTCAACCCTGTTCTGAGTGTCCCTTTGCCGGGGTTCCTCCTTTTTCAGGGTAACGGAAATTAGCCCAGTTGCAGCATCGCTCGGACCGTCAGGGCTACGAACATAACGGCACCGACAATGGCCGCGACGAAAAGGCCGACCTGGGTGCGAGTTTTGAGCATTGGACGTATCCAGCCAAAGACGGCGAGGAAAACTCCCAGTGAAATACTGGCTAGAAAAGCCGGGTATTTGGAGACGGTCTTGATAAAGCTCTGGTTTTCCATGCGTCGGATAACAGAATGACGGTCTGCATTGACCTCACCAGTATGGCCCACCTACCCTGCCGAGCGTGACCGGACGCTATTTTTTGGGTCTGCTGAACTTGCTGCTCAAGAACTGACGAAACTGACTGATAACGGTCGGCTTCGGACGATTGGCCGTGAGGATTGGGTCGTCGGGAAACTCTTTACGTCGATAACCATATTCGAGCGGCTCGGTTGCCTTGCGCAGACTGGCGTACTGACGCACGGCACTGGCACGCAACTTCGGCTCCTCGCTCCAGACCGCTTGCACAATCGTATTAGAAGCGGTAGCAATCGCCCCGGCCGCTTTCCACTCGGTCTTTCCCGTTTCACGCACGAAGACCTCGAAGGTTGGTTGCCCTTCTTTTTCAGCCTGCTCATATTTGCGCCGGGCACGGTACTCTTCATCGGGAAGGCGCGGCTGGCGACGGCGCTTGGGCGTGGCTGGCTTGGCGGGTTCGACGGGACGCCCGAAGCCTTTGAACTGCTCTGGTGGCTCACTCATACGATGATAGAAATGCCCTTTGCGAAGTCTGTCTTCTACTTTAGACGGCAACCGGCAACTCGAAACGTTCTCTTTATGAACGGCCTCGCAGGACGACTATAACGAATTGGAAGCCGCAAATCTTAATGAATTTTAACAATCGCTGACATAAATGCTTCTGTGATTAAGAATCATTGCGTACCCTTTCCTAAACCTGCTTCATAGAAGGACGATTTGCGATGAGCACCTATCCAGGCACGCGTCCATCCGGGCCAGGGGTCTGGCCTCAGTCGACTGAATTGGGTCTAGAATGCCAAATCAGCGGCACATCACTTACGTGAAAGGAGATCGTTCAGATCATGCTCGCCCACCTACCTACTCCCACAACAGCACGGATCGTTCCTCAATATTTGAATGGTCGGACACTCCTCAAACTGGTCTACGTGGTACTCGAACCCCAGTATCAAAGCGCGGTAGCTGCCGGAGCTGAGATTATCAACCAGTCCAACCCGGTACTTGCCATCGAGGTCAGCGGTTACCTGATCGAGGAACTGCGCGACCCGGAGCGCTACCGCGAATTTCAACAAGAGGTTGCCGAGGCGGACATTTTCTTCGCGTCGATGATTTTTATCGAGGACCTGGCCAACAAGATTGCCGACGCAGTAAAACCGCACGTACCCAGGCTCAAGGCCTCGGTCATCTTCCCGTGCATGCCGCAGGTGATGCGCCTGACAAAGGTGGGCTCTTTCTCGATGGCCAACATGGGCCAATCGAAGGGGGCAATCGCCTCGTTCATGAAGAAGCGCAAGGAGAAGAACAAGGGCGGCAGCTTCCAGGAAGGCATGCTCAAGATGGTCCAGACGCTGCCGAAAATTCTCAAGTACCTGCCGATGGAAAAGGCGCAGGATGCTCGCAACTTTATGCTCAGCTACCAGTACTGGCTGGGAGGTTCAGCGGACAACATGGCCAACTTGTTGTTGATGCTGGCCCACCACTATTTTCCCAACCAGCGCAAACTGACTTTCAATCCGCCCATCGAGTACCCGGACCTGGGTGTCTGGCACCCAATCGCGCCCAAGATGTTCGAAGACATCCGCGAGTACCTGACCTGGTACAACAACCGCCGCGACATCACTCCCGAGCTGCGCGATCCCCTGGCTCCGACAATCGGGCTCATCTTGCAGCGCACGCACCTTGTGACGGGCGATGACGGGCACTACGTCGCCATGGTCGAGGAACTCGAGTCAAGGGGCGCACGGGTGGTACCTATCTTTGCTGCCGGGCTCGACTGCTCCAAGCCGGTCGAGAAGTACTTCTACAACCCCGTCAATGACCAATCGCTTGTCGATGCGGTTGTTTCACTGACTGGCTTCTCGCTAGTTGGGGGACCGGCCAAGAATGATCCCGAGGCGGCCATCGCGGCCATGAAGAAGCTCAACCGGCCCTACATGGTCTCCTTGCCGCTGGTCTTCCAGACGACCGAACAGTGGGAAAGCTCGGATCTCGGCCTCCACCCGGTGCAGGTCGCTTTGCAGGTTGCCCTACCAGAACTTGACGGAGCAATTGAGCCGATTATCTTGAGCGGGCGCGACGCGGCAACCGGTAAGGCCGTACCGATGGCGGACCGCATCGAGCTAGTGGCAGCACGGGCGCTCAAGTGGGCCATGCTACGCAAGAAACCCCGCTTCCAGAAAAAAGTGGCCGTGACGGTCTTCTCTTTTCCGCCCGATAAGGGCAACGTTGGCACAGCCGCCTACCTGGACGTCTTCGCCTCGATCCACAATGTGCTGCGGACCCTCAAGGAAAACGGCTACGACGTCGAGGGGTTGCCCACTGACGGACATGCGTTGCTGCTTGAGGTCCTCCACGATGTCAACGCCCAGATCCGCAGCTCTGAGATCAACGTAGCGGCCAAGATGAGCGTTCAGGAGTACGAGGCCGTGACGCCCTTCAGCGACTGCCTCAACGCGGCCTGGGGTCCGGCACCGGGTCCTTTCAACAACGACGGCACCAACCTAATCGTCTACGGCAAGCATTACGGCAACATTTTCATCGGTGTACAGCCCAGCTTTGGCTACGAAGGCGACCCGATGCGGCTGATGTTCTCGAAATCCTGCTCGCCGCACCACGGCTTTGCCGCCTACTACAGCTACATCGAGAAGATGTGGGGGGCGGACGCGGTGCTCCACTTCGGCACCCACGGGGCGCTTGAGTTTATGCCCGGCAAGCAGATGGGTATGTCCGGCAACTGCTACCCCGACCGGCTGATCGGCAGCCTGCCCAACCTCTACTACTACTCGGTCAACAACCCCTCCGAGGCAACCATCGCCAAGCGGCGCAGTTACGCCTCGATCATCTCCTACCTCACCCCACCGGCTGAGAACGCGGGCCTCTACAAGGGCCTCAAGGAGCTTCAGGAGTTGGTGGCATCCTACAAGGACCTGCGTGAGGGTGGTCGCGGCGAAACAGTTGCGGCAACGATTGCGGAGAAAGTCCGTCAGGTCAACCTCGACTACGACGTGCCCATACCCGCGTCCCTCGATACGCTCGAAGTGCGCGACAACTTCATCGGGCTGGTCTACAAATTCCTGATGGAGATCGAGGACCGTCTGGTTCCCTGTGACCTGCACGTGGTTGGGACTCCTCCGACGGCGACCGAGGCCATTGACACCCTGGTGGGCGTGGCAAGCTTCGATCGACCCGAAATGGAGATGCTCGGCTTTGACCGCGTACTCGCCCAGTTACGCGGCTGGGACATCGAGGAACTCCAAAAATCGAGCGACACGGGCAGTATCGAAGCCCTTGACCGCATCCGGGCGATCAAAGTAGCCGCCAAGGCGGCTGTCACTGCCCTGGTCGATGCGCAAACCGATGCCAATGGCCGGGTCTCGAAGGTCTCGCTGCTCAACTTCTTCAACATGGGAGTGACTGCTCCCTGGGTCGAAGCCCTCAAGCGCCACGGCTTCATCATCGACGCCAAAGAAATCAAGCCCCTGTTTTCCTTCCTGGAGGACACGCTCGAGCGCATCGTCGCCGACAACGAATTGGGTGCCCTGGTCAAGGCGCTCGAAGGGGATTTCACCCTACCCGGACCGGGAGGCGACACAGTGCGCAACCCGATCGTGCTGCCGACCGGACGCAACATCCACGCGCTCGACCCGCAATCGATCCCAACTGCCGCCGCGGTCAAATCGGCCCAGATCGTCGTAGACCGGATGCTGGCCCGGCACCGTGCCGAGAACAACGGCCAGTGGCCCGAGACCATCGCCACCGTGCTCTGGGGAACCGACAACATCAAGACCTACGGTGAGGCTCTCGCCCAGATCCTCTCGATGCTCGGCGTGTTACCGGCCCCGGACTCGATTGGGCGCATCAACAACCTCAAGCTCATACCGCTCGAAGAGTTGGGACGTCCGCGCATCGATGTGGTCGTGACCTGCTCGGGCATTTTCCGCGACCTGTTCCCCAACCAGATGGAGCTTGTCGATAAGGCGGTCAAGTTGGTGGCCGAACTCGACGAACCCCTCAACCTCAACTACGTGCGCAAACACGTACTCGACCAGGCGGAGACGCTCGGCATCAGCCCCCGCAAGGCGGCCACCCGCGTCTTCTCGAATGCCTCCGGGTCCTACGCGGCGAA
>JACMIX010000024.1 GCA_014380935.1 Gloeobacterales cyanobacterium ES-bin-141
CACCGGACGGCCATCGGGCCTTTGGTACTTGGCGATCTGGCGGTTGGGGCGCACCGCGTTCTGACCTCGAGCGAAGTCCAGCAACTGCGAGAGAACTTATGAGTGCTGAGTATTCCCCCGACCTGCTGGTGTCGCTCGGTGGCAAACTGGCAAGCGAACGCAAAGAGCGCGGCCTGACCCTGGAAGATGTTGCTGATCGCACGCGTATCCCGATGCGCTACTTGCAGGCAATCGAAACTGGTAACAGTCAACAGTTGCCTGAACCGGTTTACGTGCGTGCCTTTATCCGCAAGTACGGCGACCTGGTAGAACTCGACAGTCAGGCCCTGGTTCAGCAACTGCAACCAGTGAGTTCACCAGTCGCAGCTCCTCGGACAACTTCGCCCATCGAGCGGGCGAGCGCCTCGATTGCGAAGCCGACCCCGAGACCTTTTCATCTCTGGCTTTTATACGGTGCGGTAGTGCTGGTAGCCGTGGGCGGGCTCTCTTACCTGCAGCGCAGCACCGGCCCGCAGGCCACCCTGCCGAAAGTAGCGACACCCCAGGTAAAACCACAGGCACCGCCCGCTCAGACCCGCGTCGTGAGCCGCCCCCCTGCTCCGGCTGCCACCCCGGTCCCAGCTGCCGGTACTTCCCCAGCACCGGCGCCTGCCGGCGCAACACCAATTCAGATGCAAGTCGCCCTCAAAGAGCGCTCCTGGGTCCGGGTCACCGCCGACGGGCGTACCGCTTTTGAAGGCGAACTGCCCCAGGGCACCAGGCGCGATTGGCAGGCAAAAACACAACTGAGCGTCCGGGCCGGCAATGCAGGTGGGGTTGTGCTCACGCTCAACGCGCAAGATCTCGGCCAGATGGGCAAATCTGGTCAGGTCGTCGAGCGCGTTTTCCGCCAGAATGCTCAGCTTTCCACCCCAAAGCCGACGCTTGTCCCGGCACCCGCTACGGCTCCGTAAAGCCTCGGTCAAGTTTTGGACTATGCCTGTGTTAGGATGCCCCTCGAATACCGGTGGGGGAGTAGCGTGGGTCTTTTCAGTCGGTTTTCCCGCGATATGGGAATCGACCTGGGTACCGCCAATACGCTGGTGCACGTAGCCGGACGGGGTATCGTTCTCTCAGAACCGTCGGTTGTGGCCATCGACCGCGCAAGCGGTAAGCCCCTCGCTTTCGGCGAGGCTGCAAAGCAGATGCTCGGCCGCACACCGGCCAGTATTCAAGCCCTGCGTCCCTTGCGCGACGGGGTAATCGCTGACTTTAACATCGCTGAGGCGATGCTCAAGCACTTCATTCAATGTGCCCACGGCGGGCAGTACCTGGTTTCGCCGCGCATCGTGATTGGTATCCCGAGTGGAGTCACCGGTATCGAGCGGCGGGCGGTCATGGAGGCTGCACTGCATGCCGGGGCGCGTGAGGTGCGGCTAATCGACGAACCGATGGCCGCGGCCATTGGCGCGGGCATCCCGGTGAGTGAGCCGACAGGCAGCCTGATCGTCGATATCGGCGGCGGCACCACTGAAGTTGCGGTGCTCTCCTTAAAAGGAACAGTGGTCTCTGAATCGGTGCGCGTCGCGGGCGACGAGATGAACGAGTCGATTGCCCTCTATTTGAAGAAAGTGCACAACCTGGTGATCGGTGAACGCACTGCTGAGGACATCAAGGTCAAAATTGGCTCTGCGTACCCGACCCGCATTGGCGAACGCAAGCTTGAAGTGCGCGGCCTGCACCTGCCCTCCGGGTTGCCGCGGACTGTGGTCGTCAACTCCGTCGAGATCCG
>JACMIX010000187.1 GCA_014380935.1 Gloeobacterales cyanobacterium ES-bin-141
ACATTCGCGACACCGGGAATTGCCAGTAGCCGGTTGCGAATTTGCCAGTTGGCCAGGGTGGCAATATCGAGCAGGTCCGTGCGCCCTGCCACGGGGTTCGGGTCCATGGTGAGGGCATAACGGATGATGACGCCTACCGGTGAACTGGTGGGTAGCAGTAGGGTATTTGCACCCTCGGGCAGTCGTGCGGTGACCTGTCCCAACCGCTCGCTAATCAGCTGCCGGGCACGGAGGATGTCTGTGTCTCCCTCGAAAATAACGGTAAGCGTCGATAGGCCGACGCTCGAAGCGGAGCGGATGTCGGCCAACCCTGGCGTACCGTTAAGAGCGCTCTCCATGGGTAGGGTGACCAGGGACTCGACTTCTTCGGGCGCAAGTCCGGGAGCCGTCGTCTGGATCACTACCCGGGGCGGTGCAAAGTTTGGAAAGACGTCGAGGGGCATGCGGATAGCAGTGGCGATTCCAAGCCCGAGCAGGACCACTGAGGCTGCTACCACCAGCCAGCGACCACTCAAGGACCAGAGGATGAGACGGTTGAGCATCGTCTCCTCAGCTGTTGTAGGGGGAATCGGACGAGACGGTCGGCGAGGCGAGTGGAGTGCCCCGGCGTGAAGCGACTTGCAGACCGGATACGAAGGCGAGGGCCGCCAGTACCAGGGCACCTAGCGCCCATAGCCAACCGGGTAGTCTGTCTTGATCCACCTGGGTCTGACCAGCCTGTTCCTTCTCGCTCGCTTGTGTTTGGTCTGTGTTCTCACCGTCTTCAGAGCCGTGTTCGTCGCCCCCGAAGCTTGCTCCCCGGCTCTTGAGGTCCTGGGCGCGTAGTTGAAAGGCGCGTTCGCTCACAACCTTATCCCCCGCCTGGACACCCTTCTTCACCTCGACGGAGTCACCGACGGTCGTCCCAAGCACAACTTCTTGCGCCTCGAAAGCGTCGTCACCGTTCTGGATGTAGACGAGCGTCTTGCCATCTACATTCAGCACGGCTGAACTCGGAACGACGATCACGGGTTTACCCTGGCCTGTAACCAGACGCAGCGTCGCGAACATCTGTGGCTTGAGCAAGCCTTGCGGGTTGTCGAGCACTGCCCGCACCGCCAGAGTGCGCGTTTCGGGGTCGATCACCGGGTCGATACTCTGGATTGCACCTTTAAAAGTCCGGCCCGGATAACTCTGAGTAACCACTTCGATGCTCTGACCGATGCGTATGCGGCCCAGGTCTTTCTCGTAGACCTGCGCTGTCGCCCAGACTTGGGTCGTGTTCACCACATCGAAGAGCGTTTTGCCCGGCTCCACCGCTTCGCCCGCCGTCACTTGCTGACGGGTGACGACTCCTGAAAGTGGAGAAGTGAGTACGACGCTGCCGTCGGCCAGGGCTCTACCCTGGCCGAGTCCGGCCAACCGGCTTCTGAGGGCGGAACCGCTCAACTGCAACCGTGAACGGGCGACAGCAAGCTCGGCCTCTGCTTGCCTCAATTCCGCCTCGGCCACCTGGAAGTCTTTGCGCGCCGAAATCTTGAGCGCGACTAGTTCTTTTTCACGTTCGTAGGTGGATTTTGCCAGGTTGACGCGCGAACCGGCGGCATTAACCTGGGCACGACTTTCTGCACGGACGCGCTCTTGCTCGACAGCCAACTGTCGAATTTCGGGGCTGTCGAGCACCACGAGCATCTGCCCGGTTTTAACCGGTTGACCACTCTGGACCGCAAGGCGCAGAACTCGGCCCGCCACTGGTGCATTGATCTGTGCGGTCCGGTCTGGCAGGGACTGGATCTGACCGTTGGCTGCAACCCCCGTCCCCAGGACCTGTTCGCGCACAACCAATACCTTCAAGCCGAGTGCTTTCTGAATGTCTGAGGGAACCTCGACAACGGTGCGCATATGGGCCGCCCTGGCCGTTGCCCCGGCATCCTCAGCGACAGCGGGCATACACGCGAACCCCAAGAGCAACACGGCGATGGCAACAGTATTCGCTGAGCGATTGAAGTTCATCAAAGCCAGGGGCAAGAATAAAAACAGGGAAAACCGGGACGGCTGCTGCGAAGAGAGAGGCACGAATCACCAAACCAATTTTGAACCCACTTCAATTTTGAAGCCTGTTCAAACAGTTGACTATACTGATCGTGAAAAGATAATGAAAACGATTCGCACTATCTGCTTTTTCCGTTTCAAAGAAGGCACTAAGCTTAAGATCTGCAACCAGGGCCTACCATCCATGCATCAGACAAACATTCACGCGATATTCCGTCCTAACCAGGAAGGTCTGAAAAAAGTACTGGGAGATCTGGAGGCAGAGGTCATGGAGGCGGTCTGGACGGCAGGACAGCCCGTGCTGGTCAAGGATATCCATCCAAAGTTACCCGCTAATCGCCAGATCTCTCACAGTACGGTTGCATGCACGATGACAGCCCTGGCTGAGAAGAACCTGCTTGTCGTCGTCGGCAAGGAGGGCAAAGCGTATGTCTACAGGCCCGTGACGAGTCGAGAAGATTTCTTGCACCGCGCCCTGGGGCAAGTCATCGACAATATCTTCAAAGCCTTTCCAGACACCGCTGCCGCCTTACTTGATGAGCACCTGGACCAGCGCCAGGATTTCCAGGATCTACTGCGGCTTCGCGAGCGCGTCGAAGCGCTGGATGCCGAGGACGAGCCATGAATGTTGAAACGCTCTTTCCCGTCATAGGCGGGGCTACTGCCGTGGTTGGACTGACTCTCTGGCTTCGCCATTGTCTACGCGAGGAAGTGCGTTGGGATTATCGCCAGCAAGCCCACCTGCTCATTTTATTTTTACCGGTGTTCATCGCCGGCCTCGTTTGCTGGCATTTACTCGAAGACGGGTACCTGGACGGAAGCCATGGCTGGTTGACACCGAGCACCGCTTTGCTGAACTCGGTGCCCTTTTGGTTTTTAATTTTTACCGCTGTTCTAAACCTGGTAGGAAGTGTAGGGTACGCCGCACGTCACTGGTACTTTGCCCGGCAACTGTGGGGTTGCTCACGGGTGGACACTTCCGCGGCACGGGTGCAGTTGGCAGTGGACGGTCTCGCCAGGCTCGCGAAAGTGGACCCACCGCCCGTAAGGCGCTTACTCACCCGCAAACCGCTGGCCGTGGTCACAGGCTTTCACCGTCCCGTACTATATCTTTCAAGCTGGTATTTCGAATTGTCCGAGGCGGAACTAGCCTCGGTGCTAGCCCATGAACTGGCTCACATCGCCCGTCGCGACAACTTGACGGCAGCTTGGGCCACGGGTTCGCTGCTGGGGTGTTTCTACTGGCCAGCCGGTTGGCAAGCTTTCGAGCAATTGATGCAAGAACGCGAACTGGCGGCGGACGAGCTGGCTGCTGGCCTGACGGGCAAACCGCTGCGTTTGGCGAAGGTGCTCATTAAAGCTGACGAGGCGCACCGGACAGTCGAAGCCCCGGTCGCCTGTCGGTTCGAGGCGCAGGGGTCGATTGAAAAGCGCGTCGAGCAGTTGATCTATCTACACCAGCGTCCTCTCGCAAGGTCTGTCATGCCGTTCTGGCAGACTGCTGCTGTATGGCTCACGGTTGGTTTCGCCGCCGTGCTCGCGGCCGACCTCATCCCCCACTGGCTCGACACGCTCCAGTAGATGTGGAGACAGCCCATTGAGCATCACTGCCAACTTCGCCAGCCTGAGAAACCCCGTCTTCGCCAGACTCTACACGGCTCAGACGGTCAACTTGATCGGGGACGCCCTTACCTGGGTAGGGCTTGCACTGCTCGCCTTCGAACTGGCGGGCGAGAACGCAGCTGCGGTGCTCTCGGTCGCCCTCACCCTGCGAGTAGGTGCGTTCGTGGTCCTGGCACCCTTCGCCGGGGTGGTGGCCGACCGCTTTGACCGTAAACGCATCCTGGTCGGGACACATCTGGTCCGCATGGTCGTGGTCGGCTTGCTACCCTTCGTGGAGCAGATCTGGCAGCTCTACGCTCTCGTCCTGGCACTCAACGCCATGGGTGCTTTTTTTACCCCGACCTATCAGGCGACCATACCGGCGGTGGTGGGTCGAGAGGACTACGCCCGGGCGATTGCCCTCTCAGGGGCCACCTACCAGTTGCTGGGAGTTCTGGGACCGGGCATAGCCGGTGCCGTCGCTGCCTGGCTCGGGGCGCGGCAGGTGTTCTTTCTCGACGCGCTGAGTTTTCTATTGGCGGCCATCCTCATCCTGTCATTGCCCGAGCGGTTGGCCCCTGCGGGGTACACCGCCCGTTCTTCCAGGGACTGGCGAAGCGTGCTCGAGGGAAGCGCCCGCCTCTTCGGCGACCAAACACTGCGGTATGCTCTGGCCCTGCAACTCGTCGCGGCTGTCGCCGGGGCACAGATCCTGGTGAACACGGTCGGCTTGATCAAGGGCGGGTTAGGTCTTGGGAACGCTCAGTACGGATGGGTGATGGCAGCCTTCGGACTCGGAGCCACCCTCTCGGCACTGGCAGTGGGAGCCATCTCGAACGAACAGAACCGCGTTCGATTGCTGCTGCCCGGGGCGTTCCTCCTGGCCGTATCCGTCTTGCCCGCAGACGGTGCCGGTCTTATGTGGTTACTGGTCCTTTGGGCGCTGGCCGGGGCGGGCGAGAGCTTGATCAACATCCCCACCCAGTCACTGATAGCCGAAAGGACTCCCGAGGAATACCAGGGTCGGGTTTATGGGGCACACTTTGCCTGGAGCCACCTGTGGTGGGCGATGGCTTACCCGCTGGCAGGCTGGACAGGTACCAACGCAGGCAGCTGGTCTTTTTTATGGGGTGGCTCGATTGCCCTGGTCGTGCTGGTCACCGTTCGACTGGTGCTTGCCCCTCCTGAGACTGCTGAACACGAGCACGAAGGCTACTGGCACGAGCACGACGACATGCACGAGCCATCCGGTAACGTACAACACCGGCACTACCACCCACCCGTCCGCCATGCTCACTCGGGCGGTTCCGGTGCCCACGTCCACGAGCACGGCTGAGCGTATAATTTGCATGCCGCTGACCGGCGGTCTTATGCAGGACGCAAATTATGACGACGAGCATCGCACACTTTCCAATCAACCTCGATACCTATGAACCACTGGCACTGGACCCGACCAATCCAGTCCTCTCGGATGCCGAGCGCGCAACCCTGAAGCAAAATATCCAGTTCTGTCGGGATGTGATTGTTTTCTTTACCGCCACTGGTGCCGCTCGCGGCGTCGGTGGACACACCGGCGGACCGTACGATACGGTGCCCGAGGTGATGATCATCGAAGCCTTTTTCCGCGGTGCTCCCAACCGTTTCGTGCCGATTTTCTTCGACGAGGCGGGGCACCGGGTCGCGACCCAGTATTTGCTCGCTGCTTTGCACGGAGAATTGCCCTGGGAACAGTTGCTCCACTACCGCGAGGCGCACGCGCACCTGCCCGGTCACCCCGAACTCGGACTGACACCGGGGGTGAAGTTCAGTTCAGGCAGGCTCGGTCACCTCTGGCCCTACGTCAACGGTGTCGCCCTGGCTAATCCCGGTAAGGTCGTCTTCTGCCTGGGCTCTGACGGTGCGCAACAAGAAGGCGACGACGCTGAGGCGGCGCGTCTGGCCGTCAAGCTCAACCTCAACGTCAAGCTCGTCATCGACGACAACGACGTCACCATCGCCGGGCATCCTTCTGACTACCTGCCCGGTTTCAGTGTCGCAAAGACGCTCACCGGCCACGGCCTCGCGGTCAGCGAAGGCGACGGCGAAGACCTCGACGACCTCTACCGGAGGTTGTGCGCGGCTGTAACTGGCGAGGGACCGGTAG
>JACMIX010000188.1 GCA_014380935.1 Gloeobacterales cyanobacterium ES-bin-141
CCAGTGATTCGCGCTCGCTTTAAATCCAGGCCTGCCCCATCCACTTAAACCTCCAGCCTCAGTTGCACCGCCTCGTCCAGACTCGGTTCACTGCGCAGGTTCGATACCGAGAGCCCCAGTAGCCGCACTTTTTGCTGTTCGACTTCCACCAGAGCAAACAATTCCCTCGCCATCAACCGAATTGTCTCCACCTCGACGATCGCATAGCCGACCGTCTTACTGCGGGTCAACTGCCGGTAGTCTGCGTACTTCAACTTCAGGGTCAGCGTGCTTCCTGACGCGCTTTGCGCCTCAAGCCGTTCTTTAAGAGCCAGCACCAACTTCTCCAGCTCCCTAAGCATCACCTTGCGATCTTCAAGATCCACGGCAAAGCTGGTCTCCACACCCAGGGACTTACGCATCCGGTTCGGGTTAACTTCCCGCTCGTCTATGCCCCGCGCTATCCCATAGAAGTAGTGACCGGCCTTCCCAAAGTGCCGTACCAGCTCTTCGAGGGGGTGCGAGCGCAGGTCTGCTCCTGTCTGGATGCTCAGCTGCTGCATTCTTGCTGCTGTCACCTTACCAATACCGTGGAACTTCTCAATCGCTAGCGCCTCGACAAAGGCCGCTACTTGCTCAGGCAAGATTACGTATAGGCCATCAGGCTTGTTTACTCCAGAGGCCATCTTCGCTAGAAACTTGTTGCAGGAGACGCCTGCTGAGGCACTGAGCCCTGTCTCTATGCGAATAGCTGATTTGATTTCCTGAGCGATCTGCGTAGCCGAGGGCATATCCCGTTTATTGATAGTCACATCGAGGTAGGCTTCATCAAGGGAAACCGGCTCGACCAGTTCTGTATAGCGGTAAAAGACCTCTCGAATTTGCTCGGAGACCGCTTTGTACACCTCGAAACGCGGTGGCACAAAGATGAGGTGCCGACACTTCTGGTAGGCTAGACGTGAGGGCATTGCCGAGTGTATACCGTAGCGTCTGGCCTCGTAGCTCGCAGCAGCCACGGCCCCACGCCGGTCGGGAGTACCACCAACTACCAGCGGCTTGCCCTGGTACTCGGGATTGTCTCTTTGCTCGACCGACGCAAAAAACGCATCCATGTCGATGTGAATCAGCTTCCTAACTACATGGCTCTGAGGCATGGCCCGCTCCCAGCTCGGTATCGGTGAACAATAGGCAATTTTGGGTCGCGTCTGCCACCGGTAACTACTCCGCCTACCTCGTGCTGTGTGATCGCCAGACTATAAGATAGGTGGACAAAAGTCCATAGTCATTGTGGCAGTTGCTACTTGCATCGTAAAATAACGACGGGCAGATACATCGCCAAACTACGGAACTACCAGACAGATGAGCCGGTTTGCTGAGACGGGTAGTTTTCCAACTTTGATCCCCGTCAATCGCTTCTACACAGGCATCGGTTCTAGCCAGGTACCCTCCGATATCGCAGCCCTTTTCCTCTTGATCGCCCAGCACCTCGCAGCCCAGGGAATGATTCTACGCACCGGGCCAAGCAAGGGCACCGATGCAGCTTTCGCCGCTGGTGCCTGTGAGCAAAGGCAGGTCTTCCTCCCTCACTCCGGTGCGGGCGGCTACAAAGATGGCAGCGTCGTCATCGACCCCAATATCATCAAGCGGGCCACCGCGATTGCTGTCACGGTGCATCCCAACTGGAAAACCTACAACGATTTTCAGCGCAAGGCCCATACACGAGCTGTCTATCTCGTACTGGGATCTGACTTGATAAGCCCCTCCGCCTACGTACTCTGCTACACACCCATCAACAATAGGGGGCAGGTTGAAGGCGCAACTCGTACAGTCCTCGCCCTTGCCAACGAGCGGAGAATCCCTGTCTACAACCTCGCCGAATTCGAGATCCGGAGCCGGTTCAGGAAACGTTTGGAAGAACTGGCTCTACCTGGCGGACACACTTAAAAAGAAGAATATGCAGGCAAGGACTAATGTGTGATTCACCGATAAGTCCCTCTCGGTTACCAGTTCTTTATAGAGGCCTCAATTTCCGGGGGTGGAGCGATTTGCTAGTGAGACAGGCTCCTATACCTCTTGAGAAACTCTCCGGATGGTCTGCGAAGCCACCCACTCGGCATCACTTGGGAGGAACCTGGGAACCCCCAAGTACTGCATGTATCCCCCGAAAATTCATAGCCTCCTGGCTGTGACAAAGTAGACCCTGGCGGCGAGGTCCACGGGCTTGGTTGGAGTGAAGCCGCCAGTTGTGCGAGGGTCTGAGCGTCAACGGTGTCGGTCTTAGCACGCTCGAGTAAAGCATTAGTGAAGTGGTGAGCTTGACGCGGGTCGACGATGCTCTGTCAAATAGTGGACGACCGTATTACTACACGCACGGGAAGGGCTGCATTGCGAGCATCAACTTCCTACGCACACGTTCTACTTACGGCAAGGCTATGCCTTCGATTTCGACTACCGGCAGAACTATGCCTTCAATTGCCTGATTCTGCAAAGCCAGAGACCTCATTCTACCGTTGACGGTCAGCGAGACTATGGCTGCAGTGGCGGTAGAACTTTAGGTAAAGTCACACCAGGAGCGCTCGACGATGTTTGTGGGTCCCTTATGAACGACATCAACCTGAGCAACCTCTTGATAGTCGGGGTTCTAGGTGGAGCGGCAGCCTGGTTATCGCGCTCGCGCGGCCGCTACCAATCTCGTTCCGCCACTGCGCGCTGGTGCGGCCCGGCAGAGCAGCAACGGGCAGCGCGCTCTGCCAGAACCCAACGCAAACTGCGGGCTAAGAACAAAGTCTCCCTCTCCATCTGTGCCGAGGGACAGGATGTATCCGTCCCGAGTGCCGAACGGGGTGTCCTGGTGATGGGCCAGCCCGGTAGCGGTAAGACCTACTCGGTCATCGATCCCCTGGTGCGTTCGGCTTTGCGTCAGGGATTTCCGGTCGTGCTTTACGACTTCAAGTACCCGACCCAGACCCGGCGTGTGCTCGCCTACGCCCGCCATCTGGGCTACCAGACCCAGGTCTTTGCACCCGGTTTTGAGGAATCGTGCGTTTTCAACCCGCTCGACCTGCTCAGTTCCAGTGATGACAGCGAAACGGCCCGCCAACTGGCCGAGGTCCTCAACCGCAACTTCAAGCTGGCAAGCCAGAAGTCGGGCGAGGACCCATTTTTCGGCCCCGCGGGCGATCAGTTGGCGGAGGCTGCTCTGCTGACGGCAAAAGGCAGTCCCTACCCCGATTTGATGATGGTCCAGTCGTTGTTGAGTCTTGACCAACTTCCCGAGCGACTGCTACAGGCCACGCACCTCTCAAGCTGGGTCAGGGCTTCTTACGGTCAGTTCCTCAGCACAGCCAGTTCCGAGAAGACGGCGGCCTCGATTGTGGCGACGGCAAGCGCCCTATTTACCCGTTTCCTCAAGCCTCAGATTGCCCGCAGTTTCGTGGGCACGAGCGGGCTCGATTACAACCTGGAGGGCAAGAAACTACTCGTGCTCGGCATCGACCGCCAGCGCCGGGACGTCGTGCTGCCTCTGGTCGCCACCCTCCTGCACATGCTTATCCAGCACAATACCCATGCTCACCGCCGGGACCCCCTGGTACTCGCCCTCGACGAATTGCCGACCCTCTACCTGCCTGCTTTGGTCAACTGGCTCAACGAGAACCGCGAGGATGGACTGGTGAGCATCCTTGGATTGCAAAACCTGGCCCAACTGGAGCGGACCTATGGCAAGGAGACTTCCCAGGCAATCTTTGGTGCCTGTGCAACCAAGTTCCTCTTCAATCCGGGTGAAAAGGACTCAGCTGAGTATGTCTCGCAAATGCTCGGTCAAGAATCAATTTTGCAGCGTGCCCTCAGCCGCAGTTACAGCAAAGGGGGTGCCTCGCACAGTTACTCCGAGACCGAAAAAACGCGTCCCCTGCTCGAAGCCGCCGCTCTGCTCAAGCTACAGCAAGGTAAC
>JACMIX010000189.1 GCA_014380935.1 Gloeobacterales cyanobacterium ES-bin-141
ACGACTAGTTCGACCGCGAACTCCTGAATGGCACCCAGGCCGTGGCAGGCGGGGCAGGCACCGTAGGGGGAGTTGAACGAGAACATGCGTGGTGAGAGCTCTTCCATCACCGAGCCATGTACCGGGCAGGCGTAGTTGGCGGAGAAAACCAGCTCGGTGCTGGTTGGCGCTTCCCCTTCGTGCTGGCGGTAGACGGACGCGGCCCGGACCACTTCGAGTAGGGCAACACGGTCTTCCTCGTCGCGGGGCAACAACTCGACGACAACCATCCCCTCGGCCCGTTCGAGGGCGGTCGAGAGCGAATCGGCGAGTCGTTCTTCGATACCTTCGCGGCGCACGAGACGGTCGATGACGACTTCGATGGTGTGGGTGAGGTTCTTCTCAAGCTCGATACGCTCGCTCAGCTCGAATACCCGGCCGTCGGCGCGCACCCGCACAAAACCCTCCGAGGCAAGCGCCGAGAGCAGCTTCTGGTGGGTGCCCTTTTTGCCGCGCACGACAGGAGCCAGGAGTTGAAAACGCGCGCCCTCCGGTAGGGACATGACCTGATCGACGATCTGCTCGATTGTCTGGGGCTCGATTGGCCGTCCGCATACCGGACAGTAGGGCTTGCCCGCCCGCCCGAACAGGAGCCGCAAATAGTCGTAAATCTCGGTGACCGTGCCCACCGTCGAGCGGGGGTTGTGGGAGGTCGATTTCTGGTCGATGGATATGGCCGGGCTGAGACCGTCGATGTGGTCCACCTCGGGCTTGTCAAGCTGACCCAAGAATTGGCGGGCGTAGGCCGAGAGCGACTCGACGTAGCGGCGCTGGCCCTCGGCAAAAATGGTGTCGAATGCGAGCGAGGATTTGCCCGAGCCCGAGACCCCGGTGAAGACGACCAGCTGGTTGCGCGGAATAGTCAGGGAGACGTTTTTGAGGTTGTGCTGACGAGCGCCCTGGACACGCAAGCAGCCGTTCGCATGATCTGCGTTGCCGTGCATAGATGGTCAGATGTCCCTGTCCGTGGTTGACTCATCCATCCTACGGGAATCTGCTGGGCTGAGAACGCTTGTCAGGAACTCTGGGCGTGGTGTGGACAACGCGAGATTTCAATCTAGACCGTTGGAATTAGACGTCCAGGGATGGGGAGCGGTGCCCAGGCCGGGTTTCAAGGGCAAGTGCCGATGGCTTCAACGTGCAATTTCTGGCCCGGAGCACTCCCCATGCCTGATCAGCAGGTTGGGCAGGATGTTGCAACTACAGATAAGGGGTATCTTTATCTTCGCGTTCTTCAGGGCAGACCGGGACCAGGGGGGAACCGGGCTTTGATCGCGCCAGATGACGGTAAGTCCTCAATCAGCCCCGAGAGTGCTGTGGTTGCCGCAATCATTGCATCCTCGGCCAGGCGCGTGTCGATGAAGTCGTGAAGGAAGGTCTCGATCTTGACGACCGTCTGCTCCGCCTGGATGCCGGTCTCAGTCAGCCTGAGGTGCAACTTTCGCTTGTCGCCCTCAACCGATTGGGCTTCGACCAGGCTCTTGGAGATCAGCGTACTGACCAACCGGCTCGGGCTACCCGATTCACAAATCAGCAGGGCACCAAGCTGCTTCACGGTGAGCGGAGCACGTGCCCCCAGGATACGCAACACCTCTGCCTGCGAGGGCGTCAGATCCAGAGGAAGGAGCGCCTTTGTCAGCAGGCGATCCCCCTCGCGCTGGGCAGCCAGGATCAAAAACCTCAGCCTTTCAGCCGCTCGGGGAGCTGCTCTGGGTGTGTGCGGTGTACCTGCTTGCGTCATAACGCCTGGCGAGCAAACCCATCGGACGATTCGGCGGTGCGAATCTGCGCATCAGCATTGCCATATGTGGGTCTCAGCGTCAATGAATCGTCTAGGAAGTGGCGAATCGCCGTCGAATAGAGTTTTGGATGGGAAAACCTGAACATGTGGCCCGTACGCGGCAGTATGACTTCCCTGGCACCGGGAATGCCGCGCAGCATTTGGCCCGCGGCGTGGGACCCGATCAGGTTATCCTCCTCGGGTGTCAGGATCAAGGTTGGAACACTCACCTGGCTCAGATGATCGAGGTAGTCCGCGCTGAAGACGGCCTGAGCCCGATTGACGTAGGCGCGATGCGAGGTCTCGCGCACAAAAAAGTCGCGCGTCCTGGCCTGCGACCAGGGAATCTCACCCTCACCGTCGAAGACGGAGCGCAGCGCGTAGGCGTGATAGCGAAGCGTCAACCCCCGGTAGAATGGCCCCGCAAAGAAAGGTGCCAGGGCCGCAAATGCCTTGATCACAATCGAGGTGATCGGGTTTTTGGCAAATCCACCCGAGAGCGCCAGGGCACGCAGCCCCCTGGGCATGCGCACAGCAAAGGCCAGAGCGGCCACAGCCCCGAATGAGTCGCCGACCAGCACATAGTTGTCGTAACCCCGAACCTGAATTTCGATAAAGTCGGCGACTTCCTCCACGCTGCGCGCTGATTCTGGAAGCCGCATCGTCCGCAACTCGTAGTCTGACAGGTTAGAGAGCTGACTCAGGTCCCAGGGCGCACCGGCGAAGCAGGGCACGGTGAAGATCGTCGGTTTCAAAGACATGGATTGCTCCGGCGGTGGCTGACGAATAAATAATGACATGTCATGTATTGCTAGTCAAGATAGATGTCATGTCACCTGTGTTATCGCTACCTCTGGGGAGGCCATCAATTTCCGGGGGGTAACTGTGGTACTCGAGTTCCCGGGTTCTTCCGAGGCGGTATCGAGTGGGTGGTTTTTCCCGAGCTGTTGGAAGCGTTTCTCATAGGGCATAAGAGTCCCTCCTTGCAGAAATTGCTCCAGCCTAAAAATTAATGGCCTCGCCATTTGCTGCTCCTTCAAACTAGTTACAATGTGAACCTCAACAATCCTGCACCCACACAAACCTCTGCTTGAGGTCGTTGCAGTGACTGTGAGGTAAATGACCTTCTGTTTGCATTCGACCGACAACGATACCCGGCGAAATTTCAACGCTGTTGGCAAACTGCCGGAGCGCGATCTTGCTCTTCTGGCCACTCATCACAAAACGCCTCCATTCGGCAGAGGGAATGAGCCAATCTGCGGAAAATTTGTTCGCCTGTTCTTCCATTTCTTCTTCTTGTCCCCTCTCCTCAGATTTGATGTCCACGAATGTTTCCTGCTTGGTATGAAGCAGGATGTGACCAGCTTCATGGAAGAAGGTGAACCACAAGTGGTCATCGCTCTTGAAGCGAAGGCTGAGCATTACAAGGGCCTTATGTGGACCAAGCCAGGTTGCAGCCCCGCTTATGCCTGTTCCGGGAGGGCAAGGCAGGAACACGACCGCTACACCCGCCTCGGCGCATAGACGTACAAGGTCAGGTTTAAAGACCTCCGGCGGTTCGACGGTTAGAGTCCGAATTTTAGTGAGTGCCATCCTGAAGGTTCGCTCGTCGTATCTAGCGCACTGTATTTCTTGAGCCTCGATTTTGCCCTGGCAAAGCCAAGCGGCGATGGCAAAGGTGTCCTGCTCGACAGCAAAAGATTTGCAGTAAGCGACCGCTGTCGTGCCCCAAACATCATTCCACTGTTGAGGCGAGGCGACGCCGAAGAACTGGAGCACCGCACGCAACTGTTCGACCGGCTCTTTGTAGGGTTGTACCCATCCCATCTTCTTCAGTTTATTGACCGGCACGCTCTTGAGCCAGTCGACCTGTGTCTTGAGGTGATCCGCTTCGCGCTCACGGGCCTCCCACTCTCGATAGTTACGCTCAAGGTTGTTCCAGAAGCTAGCGGGGATGCACAGTACGAGTTCGAGTTGTTGTGCTGTTTCGGGTGTCAGTTCCGCTTTGCCATTGATGATCTCGCTGATCGTTTTTTGAGGCCTGCCCATGCGTCTTGCCAACTCGGCCTGGGTCATGCCCCTCTCCGCGAGAACCTCCTTCAATGTCGCCCCTGGGGGCAGAACAAAATCTGGTGTGTAGCTGTTCTTCATGGGTTTACTCATGGGTGTCCTCGATACTAAGAATGCATACGGCGGTTACCCCCTTCCAGGCAATTCCTCCGTCTTTCTTTTTTGGCAGGGGCTCGTTCGTAGGCACGAAGAGAAGCCTATAAGGTCCATCAAGGTCTAAGGAGAACTGCCCCGCCCGGTCGCCACGCAACTCGTGGCAACGACCGGGCAGGTTGCGGAGATCCTCCAGTGTTTCTGCCGCCGCTAACTGCTGGAGCCGCAAGGAGATGCGTCGAGCGCGGGGCACTCCGTACCTACGCTCCAAAAGCCTGACACTGTTGCATTCCTTCTCAAACTTGCCGCCACTGAAGGTTATATCCATTGTAAGCGACTCACAGAAATTTGTTAACCTTTAGGGTTAAGTTCAAGGAACATTCTACACATCAATAAGGCAATACAGGTAGTGGGTAGGGCAGACATGACCACTACATCTAGGCAAGAAGTTACTGTGGTATTAGGAGCAACGCAATACTCTGCAAGTCAGAATCAATTGGCGCTTCGCAAGCACAAGCACGTCAGGTAAATGCGCGACCTATCCAGCCGACTCATGCGGTTAGGTGGCACCTTGACTGCTCTATTCGTACACGGCCTGCGCCCTTGGGTAATGAGGTGCTGCCCACGTAGTAGTCGAGTTTCAGCTCAAGAGTCTCAGCAGACACTCACGGATAGGCTGATACTGGCTGGCTGTGAGCGAACCGATATAGTTGCCTACTCGAGTCCGATCAACCGCGCAGAGTTGATCAAGTAGTGCAATAGAGCTGACACGCAGGCCTCCGGCACCGGCAGGCAAGCGTGGGTAGAGTTCAGAAGCTGTGAGTGCCCAGGTTTGGTTGCGGTCCGTTGTTACCGGTACAACAAGCAGCAAGGGGAATCGTGGCAGGGCGACAGTCTCGGGGATACCGACAACAATTGCCGGACGGTCTCCTTGCTGTTCACGGCCTGTAGGTTGTCGGACCGGAAAGCCGATGAACAAGACAGCTCCAGAATGCAGGGGACGGCGGCTACTCGTCACCTTCAACGACCCAACCTAATTGATGGTCATAATGCACGGGCTGGCCCTGGGGAGGTCCTTCTGGTCCCCAGTCATATGGCTCGAGTTCACTCAAACTCCCAGAGTTCGCCTCCATCCACTGCCGGTCTTCCAGCAACGGTTCCGGGAGAACTATTTTCTGAGTGAGAATAGCTTCTACTCGTTTCAGTCGCTGTTCAATTTTCTGCAACCGCTGCTCGGTGGTCATGCTGTCACCTTTGAGCTAATTTCCTTGAAAACTAAGCAAGTCATCTGGCGTCGTTTCTAATCAGAACCGTGACTCGTATTCGATTGAGAAGCTCTGATTCTCAGATCCCTCGGTGGTACTCAGGCGGGTGACGAAATTTTCGTTGAGGCGGTAGCGGATGCCAAACAGGGTTGGACGGCTGCCGTCAGTCAGGTTGCGAAAGACGGTTGCGGAGATGGCGGGGGTGAGGTCTTTGATCGCTTCGATACCCACGCCGATGGAGAGGTCCTGGGGCGAGGCCGAGGCAACCGCA
>JACMIX010000190.1 GCA_014380935.1 Gloeobacterales cyanobacterium ES-bin-141
AGGGTTGCACCATCCTGATGGTGACCCACGATAACCGAATCCTCGACGTTGCTGATCGCATTATCTATATGGAAGATGGCAGACTCGCCAACCGTTCTGCCGGGGTAGCGATTCCCGGCTCTGTTGCAATAATCGAAAATGGATAGCTCCATAACTATTTAAGTAAAAATTATGTTGTGGGCGCTTTGCATGGATAACCCTACGCGATGCTGCCACGTTTGCGGGCTTCCTTGCGGGAGACGCGTACATCCTTGAGTCCAGCCCTCACCAACTCGTCTTCAAGCATCGTAAAGAAGCGTGCCCGATCCCCTCCCCGCACAACCGCCTGGTTGTGAGCCTCAGCAAGCGCAACCGGGTAGCCGAAGCCTTTCTCCACTTGCGAAAGACAGGCACCCAGTACCCGCTCGCGCAACTCGTCATCGAGGGCGACCCAACCCGGCATCTCGATGCGGGCAACCTCCGCCCGCGTGTGCAGGTAGCAAAAGTAGACCCGGTGAGGACCATAGTGCTCCAGGATGCGCGAAGTGCTGGCCCAGAGCCCGGAGCGTTCGCCCGGTTGCAGGATCGTCTCCCACAGGCGGCGGTCACTCAAAGAGTGCAGAGAGCCACAGGGTGCACCCCGACCCGTGTTGCCCGAGCAGTGGCGGTCGCAGTCGGGCTCGGGGTGGGGGCACAGTTGCAGGCGCAAAAAGTTATTGCCGTCTCCCGCCCGCGAAGAACTGATATAGCCCGCTACCGGAATGCGGTGCTCGCGCAGGCGCTCCCAGGCAGCAATAACTGGTTCGAGAATCACCTTCTGGTACTTTGCTGATACCTGCTCAAGTTGCCAGTGGATAAGTGACCCGTCCACCAGGGCTACACTCGGGCCTGGTGCCACACCATGCTCCACGGCCAGGTCGGCCAGCACCTCGGTCTCGGCCCGCGACCGGCGGATGGCAAGGCACTCCTCCATATCCAGACCCCAGGGGCCGAAGAGGTCCTCCTCCTTGTAAAAAACTTCGGGTTGGCTATCCAACAGCGGACGCTTGCCAGTGCCGTAGTGCAAGCAGACCTTACCGACGTTGATCAAGTAACAATAAGCAATCTCGTGGTGGCTGGGCGTGATCTGCGAACCGTCCGTTGCAATGACGCTATGAGCCGGATCTATGGCAGCCACAGTGTAGGTTCGGTCGATTGGCTCGACTGGCTCGGCCACCAAAAAAGTCACCTTCGAGCGCACCTGAGCCGTGCGCTCGAGCACGGCCTGCTGATTTTCCTTTACCCAGCCCAGGATACGGTGCGCTTCGTCGAGTCGCCGACGAGCCGAACGGGCTTCCTCAGTCAACTGACGGCTTACCCCCCGCATCTGGCGTGAGATTTTCAGAAAGTCCAGCATGGATGCCCCAAATGTAGTTGTGGACAGTTGTTACCAGTAACCTACAGTTTTATGGGCGGCGGCGCAAGCATTTTGCCCCGGCGAGCACTCTAAAACTCTCACCACGGCTATCGCACCCGCACTAGGCATTAGCCTACGAGTTAGAGAAAACGGTCCAGGGCAGCATTAAGTGCCTGGATTTCTTGCTTGAGCTGGTCGTTTGACTCCGCCGTACCGCCCCGCTCAGCCGCGTGCATGACGCAGTCGCTCAAATGCTCTTTGAGAACCAGTTTGGCCACCTGGTTGAGTGCTGCCCGCACGGCCGATATCTGGACCAGCACATCGGGGCAGGCCCGATCCTCGCGAATCATATTACCGATACCACGCACATGGCCCTCGATGCGTGCCAGCCGATCGAGCAGGACTTTGTTGTGTTCAGGGTCGTGAACGTGGGTCGGAGCCTTGATACCGTTTGCGTCATGCGTGTGGGAATGCGAACCCATCCTCTCTCCCTGATAAAACCCAGACTTCCTCAATTTAGTTCCTAAATTGATTGGTACTAGCTACCCGTCTGGCAGCCGGACTGTCAGGTGTGCTTCGAATGCCCGCTCCGGGCTGAAAGTTTTACACCTCTTCATCCCTAACCACAAGCTATGTGGACCCGACACAGAGCGGGCATCCTAACCCTAGGAATACCTGCAAGCTCGTGGATCCCTACACACAGTACAAAAACCGGCTGATTGCCCGCTTGAGCGTAGCCAACGGCGGATACACCCGCAAAGCGGTCACGCTGGTAGTGCTGTTCGCCATTTTGCAAGGTCTTTACGAAAATCTTGTCCAGAGCGCTCCAAAATCAGCCCGCCCATCTCTGCTCGATGCTTTCGAGTTCTTTGACTATGTCGCCGTCCTGTTGCTGATGTGGACGCTGGCGCAGTGGCTACTGACGATAGGACCACTTCTTTACAAGCTTGTAACGTTCAGACGCCTAGATGTGCGTGCGGTGCAGCGCAGGCTCGACGAGCCATCCGAGGATTAACAGGGCAATAACTTGACCACTGGTGGGAAATTTGCCAAAATCCTTGCATCTCATCCCACGCATAATAAATTCCCAGGAGGATTATGCCACCTCTTCTTCCACCGACGCCACCCATCTCACCACCGCAGCTTGCCACGGTGCGCAGTGCTCCCCAGACTCCCGCCTCACTCCGGCAACCTGGCGCTCCCCGAACGACACAACAGAAATTCAAAGACCTCAATCCGGCTCAGCATCAATGGCTCGAGCTACTCGAAGAACACGGCATCCTGCGCACAAGCCCAACCAGTCAGTACTTCGGTCCGGATCAGCCGGTGCGCCGGGACGAACTTCTACTGACCGAGGCACGTCTCATCGAGCTTGTACTTCGCCGGGAAAAAGAGCAGCAGGCTCTCATTGAGAGTCTGCGCGCAGAGATTGCCCAGTTACGCTCGTCCTCCACAAATGTTGGACAATCTGCCCCACCCCCCGGAGATGTACAGGTCACCAGTCTCCACCCGGAGCCAGTTGTACAGCAGACAGCACAGGTAGAAATCATCCCCGAGCACTTTGATGCAGAGCCTGTCCAGACTCAACCAGTCAGCGATACGTTGATCGCCATCGAGCTGATGGACACGCACGACACCCTATCTACGCGAGCCGACAACCAGACCCTGCTCAAGGCCCAGCCCACACCCCTGATTGCTGATGGAGTCAGGCCCGATCCCCTGAGCGCCGTCGATTTAGACGTTCTCGAGCGCCACCAGGGCAAATTGCGGCAATTCGCGGGGTTGCAGCGCTTCCTCAACAACGCGGCACGGCTAGATCGGGCTGATCCAAACTATGCCGGCTACCTGCGCGCCTATCTATCCGGTGCGGGTATGACGGTCGGGCAGCTGACCGAGGCTACCCGGCAGGCAGCCTGGTACCACGTGATTACGCAGATAGGGTGAGGCTCACCTAATGTCACCCGACAGACGACTCTTGATCCGGGGCGTAGACGGCTGGTTTGTCGCCGAGTTGCGTGCGGAGTTCTCAGCGACCGGCTTGCCCTTCGCCGGGGTGAGCTTTTATACACACCGGCCGCCCATCTATCTCAAGGATCTCGTCATCGGGGTACGGGTGAACGGAGTACCCAGCTACGTGGGTGAGAACCTGCTGATGCACGTTTTCGGTCTGTGGCGAAGCCGCTGGCTGGAGCGCGGCGATCTTCTGGTCGTACAGCCCGAGCTTCTGGCCCTCCTGAGCAATCAGAGCGCCGTTCCGGGTGAGCCCGACATCAAGCTGCTCACACTGGTGCACCCGGGCGCTGATCCAGCCGCCTCCAGGCAGGTGCGTGGCGGTCTGGAGCACCTCCTACAGGGGCGTCGAGTCTTCGGGCTCGGGCTTGGCAGGTACCGCTTCGACTTCTTACAGAGTCTGGGAGTAGAGTCCCTACCGCTATCGACGCGCTACGGCCCGCTCGATCCCACGACTATGCAGGGCCGGTTGGCTCTAGATTACCCGGAGGCTCTGCTGTGCCTGGAGTCACACCGTCAGATCCACTCGAGCAGAGCAGATCTGGTCAAGCAGGTCAGATAACTCCCCGCCGACCAATTATCGCGAGAATTTTAGATGGTTTCTTTAGCCGAAGGCTGGAAAAAGTACTTTCAACGCACGACGGCACCCGCCGAAGCCGCCCCGGAACAAATCCTGCTCGATCAACTGGCTACTCAGCTACAGACACCCGAGGAGACTCTCATCCCCGACCCTGACTGGATCGAGGAGCCGGAAAGTCGTCAAAGTCAGTGGCAGCGACCGGTCCTGTTCATGATCGCCTGTGCGCTGTTCGCAACCGCCCTGGGTTACACACTTACAAAAGACTGGTGGGTCGCACGCCAGCAGCAAAACCTCGAGCGCAACCTCGAGCGCACGGCCACTTCCTTGAGGCAGCAGGCAGGCCAGACAACCACCCAGATTCAGGACGGTCTTGAGCAACTCCTGCCACCAGAAGAGCCGCCCCCAATCGGCAAGTTCCTGCCCCCGGCACCCACAATACCGTCTGTGCAATTTGCACCACCCGCTCTGCGCCAGCTGCCGCCCGCCCCCGCCGTGTTACCTCCCATCCAACCACTTCCAACTCCACCAGTCTCCCAGGAGACTGTGCGGGTCTCACTCGATACTCGGCCCAAGATCGCCCTTATCGGCGGCAATCAGAACGTTGTCCTGCTCAGCGTAGGTGGTGAGCGGATGCAGATGGTTCCCGGTCAGACGGGTCCCGATGGGCTGGCAGTTGTCTCAATTCGCACCACGACCACGCACTATCGAGTCGGATTGCGCCTGGGAGATGGGCATCCCCTTGAGCTGAGCATCGCCTACGCGGCGGGGGGCGCAGTAAACGACCCGGTAGCACCGATTCGGGCCGAGGACTCTACTGAGACAATTACTCCAATTTTTTAGTTATGAAACTACTTTCCGTGTTCTTGCAGCTTTCGGTTCTGGCTTTGCTCTACGCGGGTCAGGCCATCGCGCAACCCACCGCCTTCAACCTGGCAGCCCAGAAGAACCTTTCGGCCAAGGACTTTATTCAGGACCTGGCGACCCAGGCAGGGCTGACAGTGATTTTTATTGAAAAGGGCCGCGGTAACGCACCTGTCGGCATCCCGGCTCCAACCGCCCCCGGCGACGGTGAAAATGCCGTCTACTCGGGCAACAACATCATCAACACCACCTCCAACACACCCGGCCTCGCGGGTCCCGGCCAGGAGGCCAAACGCGGCGAAGTCCCGCTACCGGCCCAGTTCAATGTGAGCTTCAACAACCTTCAGGGGGTAGATGCCTATGCCCAGTTGCGTGAAATTCTCGACTTGATGGGCTTTCGAGCTTTCCGCTCCCGCGCCGCCAACAACGTCATCTACGTCTCGGACAAGCTTAGTGCCCCGGCCCAGGTCGCCATGCGCCTGCGTGTGCTGCTCATCAACGACAACCTGGCCAACGAGCGCGGTATCAGCTTCGGCACGGGTCTGACTTCAGGAGCTTACGACGCGGCAGGCAACCCAGTCGCGTTTGGTCGCTTTGGTCTTGATTTCGCCAACGGCGGCGCACTTCAGGGCAACGGCTACCCGGGTTACTCGGGCCTGGTCGCGGGCGGCGGACCAGAAACCAACAGTGGCGTCAACTTTGGCAACCGGGGGGTAATCGCCAACCGCTCCACTTTCACCTTCGGCATCGGCAACATCGTCCTGCAATTGCAAACGCTCGAGCGTATCAACGCTCTACAAACTCTCCTCGACCAGCAACTGGTGGTCAACGACGGTGAGACGGCAACCATCAGCCAGAACATCCAGTTCCGCATCCCGCAGGCGGTCATCTCCAACGGTGCGGTGCTCGGTACTACGCAGGCAGTCAACGCACGCACCACGCTAAATCTGACACCGGTCATCCTGCCATCCAAAAAACAGGTCCAGGTCTCGGTACGGGGCGACTTCTCCGACCCGCAAGGGTCCGGCAGCGACCTGGTCATCAACACCAACTCGGTCGATGTACCCAACTTGCGCCTCGACAGCGGCGGAGTTGCCCTCCTGGGCGGAGTGACACGCCGCGACGAATCAGAAGTCGAGTACCGGGTGCCGGTACTGGGTTCGATTCCCCTATTAGGTGAGCTGTTCAGCTCCAGAAGCCGCCTGGTGAGAAACCAGCGCCTGGTGATTTTGATCGAACCGGTCATCCAGGACCAGCCCCTGGCCGGGGCAGAACTCAGCCCGGCTACCCCCGAGGTCCGCTCCACGCCCCGGAACCTGCCCGGTGACCTGAACAACCTGGGCCGTCGCCTCAACACTGACGTTCAGGCCCCTGCACCAATTACGCCCCTGGAGTAACCCATGAAGTCTCCGCCTAAATTGCAAAGCCAGGACCGGGTCTTACGCTTTATCAAGCAGGTCAGCACCGATGTGGTCGAGCAACAGACCCTCGAAGCGCTTTACGACGCCAACGGCACACGCTTTTTTGCCTTTGCCGCCCAGAACGTGGTGGATGAAGAGTTCTTTTGGCGCCAGTGCTCGGAGGTCTTCTTCTCCGTCAACGGCGTGCTCGGCCCGCGTGACATAGACCAAATCGACGTGCAGCAAATCGAGAAAAACTGGGCAAGCCTCGGGCACATCGTCCTGCCGTTGCGGGGCAGACGCACGGTCCTTACAGTCAGCCCCCTGACCGTGGCGGAGCAATCCGAGTTGCAGCCGCTCAATGTCTATGTGCCGGAGCGTCTCGAGTTCTTCAACCTGCTCAGGCGTCAGATTGCCATCGGCAGCCAATCTACCCTCAATGCGACCTCCACCAAGTCGGAGGACAAAATTATCCACTGGACCCAGTCGCCCGCCGACAACCTGATCATCCAGCTCTACGAGATCCTACTTGCCTACGAAGCATCGGACGTGCGTCTTTTCACCCGCGGCGGACGCTGTGCCCACGTCGCGGCCCACATCGGCGAAGAGCGCGTACTCATCAGTGGCGAATTCGGGGAACTGGAGTGGGGCAGCCTGGAGCAAGAAGGTCCCGGCCGCCAGATGTTTGCCCGTCTTGCCTCCGCCTCCGATTGCGAGATTTCCCAGCGCAAGATCCAGTACGGCAACGTGACGCTGATCGACCGCAACGGTGGGCTGCAAACGATGCGGCTCGTCATGGCACCCCTGGGACCCAGCGACGGCGGGGACTGGGAGATTGGCCTGCGCATCATCAGCCAGGTCGGGTTCATTCCACTTGACCGCATGAACCTGCACCCGCGCATCTACCGCAGTATCACGGGCCAGTGGCCCGCGGGTGCCGAATCGCCCCGAGATGTACTCAGCGAGATGGAGCAAATCGCCGACACGGAAATGCTGGGCCTGCTCGATCTCGAAACCTCGATCAGCATGGTGACGGGCTCGATGAACTCGGGCAAGTCCATGCTCCTGCAAAACATCGGCCTACTACGTGCCCGCAGAGGCCACCACGTCCACAGTTTTGAAAATCCCATCGAGCGCCTGGTCGAGGGCATATTCCAGTACGAAGTGTCCGAGCAGAACGATTGGGAGGGGTGGTCGCGCTTTGCGACGCGCAACGACCCCGGCGACATTATTTTCGGTGAGATCAATGACCGCAGTACCGCCCTGCGTATCCTGGGCTTCGCCAACGGCAAACTGGTCCTCACCACCCTGCACACCAACCGGGCGGTGCGTTTCGTCGAGCGGTTGCGAAACCTCCTGCGTGACAGCACCGGCCAGGAAAACCACTCCCAGATCGCCTCGTTCGTCTCGACAATGGGCTACGTCTTCTGCCAACGCCTGTTGCCCAAGGTCTGCCCCCACTGCTCGCACCCGTCACCCGTTACGGCCCGCATCGGTGAAGCGCTGCAATGGCGTATCCGCTACTGGCGGGTGGCAGGTCCCGGCTGTGGGCGGGGAACCTGCCGCACCGAGGGTCCCATGCAGGGATACCTCGCCGACCGTATCCCGCTGACCGAAGCCATCTACATCCCGGCCCTGGCTGAGGTCTTCTTGAGGGGAGACGTGACCGTCTTCGATCTACTCTGTGCCGCGGAGCAACGCCACCAGCAGACCTACCGGCGTAGCGCCGAGTGGCTCCTGGACGCGGAGCGCCCGCACGGCGGAATGACTACCTGGGACAAGATTGCCCCGCACCTGCAAGAAGACCGCCAGACGATGCGCCTACTGGAGAGCCGCTCATGACCAGTCTGAGTGAAGTAGTCCGGCAACGCAGCACGCAGGGCTTCGAGTTCAAGCGCTGGAACCGCAAAAAGACGCTCGAGCTGTTGCAGCAGTATCTCTGGAACGCGGCCCTCGGTAAACCGATTGACCGTTGCCGGGTGCTGGTGGAGATTGGTCGGGCCAAGAAAGACGCAGCCTGGCTCGAGGTGACCGAGGCGATGTTGCAACTTGCCCGTGAGGGCTCGGAGGTGTTCGTCTCCAAGGCAATGCAGCGTTTTCCAGAGCGTTTTCCGGCCAATCTACGTGTGTGCGTACGCGAAGCGGAGGTGCGCGGGCAACTCGACGGCATCATCCCGGTGCTTGAGAATGTCCTGCGCGTCGAGGTGCAATTGAGTGGCAAAATCTTCGGGCCGCTGCAGCGCATCCTCATCATCTTCGTACTGTCCCAGGTGGTGCTCGTGGGGGTCTGTGCTAGCCAACTGGGCTCTATCCTCCAACAAATCGAAGGCAAGGACATGACCCAGTTCGGTTTTTTCGGCTCCCAGGCCGCGGTCGTCCGCTTCATCTACCACTGGCCGTGGTTGTGGATGTTGCTGGTAGCGGGCTGCGGCCTGGGCGGGCGCTGGGTTCTCGGGCGGCCCTGGGTGCAGGCGAAGCTCGAGACGGCGGCGGCACACTTATCTGTGTTTGCGGTGCTTTTGGAGTTGCGCTGGTTCAGTTTTCTGGGGTCGCTACAGGTGCTGCTGCGTTCCGGGGCGCTACTTGGCGAGAGCCTCGAGCACTCCTCCGCGACAGCCGGTTCTTACCTGGGTGCGGCCCTCACGGGCATTGGCCGTCACATGCAGGTGGAGGGCAACTCGGTGCGTTCGTTCCTGCGGCGCAAGCTGTGTGTCGAGCGCATTCAACCCGAGATCCGCGCCTTTTTGAGCGCGCTCGAGGCGATGCCGCCCGAGACGCGCCTCATGGCCCTGGAGATCCGCCGTCAGGCCCTGGCAACCCAGGTCATCGAGCGTGCCGCCACCACGGCGGTGGTCTTCGAGGTGCTGGGATACTTGCCTATCGCGGCCACGGTGGTGTTTCTCGAAGCGTTCATTATCCAGTTCTCAGTCGTGCTGCCGAAGTTGCAATAACCCAAACCTTACTTAAAGGAGAAGTAACCATGTTGAACAGATACAAGCCCCTGCGCAACCAGCGCGGTGTCACCGTCATCGAGTTGACCATTGCCTTGATCGTGCTTGTCTTCCTTGCCTTGGCTTCGTTCTTTACGCTTTCCAATCTCAGCGGTGACTCGAAGGCCGAGGCAAGTGTCGCAGCCCTCGAAAAGATGGCTCAGTGGCGCGACACGGTGGTGGCGAAGGGAGCTACTGCCGACATTAATACATTCAATGCCATCACGAAACCCGATGATGCTGGGGTTGCAACCCTCAAACCTGTCCTAGGAGCAAATTTCCGCCCATTACCCATGCAGATGGCTCTTACCGAGCTTTGTGGCAGCGCCAAGGTGCCACCCGACATCAAAAACCGGGTCGCAGCAGCACTTGGACAGGCAGATGCAGATGGAGCCTGTAACGCAACCGATGCGGAGGAGGGAACCGGATTCCTCGATGGCGGTTATCCCACGGTCGCTAACACCGGTGTGGCTGATTCCCCCTTCTTCGCCGCCCTGTGACTATATCTCTGCTTCGCACAGAAGATGAAGTGACGGGGCTGCTGTGCGGCTCG
>JACMIX010000191.1 GCA_014380935.1 Gloeobacterales cyanobacterium ES-bin-141
AGCCTTCCTCTGACCACCAGCAGCGCTCATGGTATCCTCCTGCTGACATGAAAGCGCGGTATTGAGCCCGGGTTACAGGATAGAGATCAATCCAATAAGGCTCAAGATGAACCCTGTGAGCAGGTCTTTCATTGTCCAGCGCATCGACAGAATCGCTCCCCTGCTCGAAGTTGCCCGCCTCGATGAAAATACTCTGTGCCAGTTGCTCATATCGGTTGGCTTGCATGAGTTCTTGAGGAGGACCAGACATTACAGGATTGGCAAGCTGGGTCAAGCGCTGTAACTGCAACACGATGGCAACGGTTTCGCCGTGCTGGCTTTCGTGCTGGACAAGCCAGCGCCATAACCGTTCTTGATGTTCAAGCGGAGCTTCCTCAAGATAGAGCAGTACTCGGGCACGAATAGCGTTCAGGTAGTGACGAACTTCTCCCTGGTCAGGCAGGTTAGAGCGCAGGGCTTTGGGCAGGCTGTCAACCGCAAATACCCGGCGATACTCGGGAAAGGGAAGCGGTTGCCCGGCGCAGCGCTCAAGTAACCAGTGCGCCTCTGTGTAGCCGATGTGACCGAGATGCCATCCGACCGGACTGAAGTCGGGGTGGGCCTGACGGCAAAAGGTAGCGTGTTCCAGACCCTCGAACAATGCCAGAGTGGCCGCTCTGGAGCAACTCAACCGCTCAAGCACTCGCAGCTTCGCCTCGGATGTGCTGATGGATCTAGTGGCTTGCTCGAACATGGGCTCCTCGGAGGGCAACCTTTCTAGTAAACCTTCTCACCGAGTACTGATGCCAGGCACCCATGACGGAATCTGGGGGCACCCATCCAGGAGATGCCAACGCACCTCTCAGGCAATAAACGTGAGTCGAGGACACCTCGGAGCTCAAAAGTGAGCATTCTTTGGTCTGGCGAATGAACAACGATTCAGAACACACTATGTGCTCCATCCTTCCATCAATGTGCCTTTTTGCCTAAAAGTAGTAACTACAGTCTGAGAAACATAGCGTTTTGCTTGATGGCTCCGATCCACTAACTCACTGAATTTATGAGTGCATTACTATTTGCGCGGCGTCTCAACCCAGTACTGACTATCGGAGCACTTTTAGTCCTCACTTATGCGATAGCCTGTACGGTCTTATGGTCGAACCAGAGGCAATTTATTTTCGCTCCCGAACGCCTCATCCAGAAGACTCCTGCAACCTACAACCTCACCTACCAGAACGTCTACTTGCCGGTCCAGGGGCGGGGTGCGATGACCGAGTGGATGCATGGTTGGTGGATTCCCGGACCGCGAGAGAATGCTGACGTATTACTGTATCTGCACGGTAACGGTATCAACATCGGGGCAAATGTTGAGCACGCCAGTCGCATGCAAGAGCTTGGTTTCTCGGTATTGCTAGTTGATTATCGGGGCTACGGCCATAGCGGTGGTGAATTTCCATCCGAGACTCAGATATATACTGATGCTCAGGCAATCTGGCACTATCTCATCTATCAGCGGCAAGTAAAGCCCGAGCACATTTTCATCTACGGCCATTCCCTGGGTGGTGCGGTTGCGATCGATCTGGCTGTGAAGCATCCAGAGGCAGCGGGACTGATCGTGGACAGTTCCTTTACCGCTTTACAGGAAGTGGTGCGTCTGAGCAATAAATTCTGGATGTTTCCGGTTGACCTGTTGTTGAACCAGCACTTTGACTCGATTGACAAGGTGAGATGGCTCCGGATGCCCGTGTTGTTTATTCACGGCATGGCGGATGACCTGATTCCCTTTCAGATGAGCGAGCGTCTGTTTGCTGCCGCATCATCTCCCAAACGGTTGGCGCTGATCCCGGGCGGAGGACACATCAATAGTGCCGAGATCGACGGCCCCAGGTATCGCGCTGCGATTCGCACACTTGTAGATCAGGTCTACTTACGTTCCTGACCAGAATTACTGCGAGCCGGACAAAGCGCCACACGCGCTACGATCCGAGCGGGCAGATTCGTTATCATGCTCGCAATGCCTCGCCGCAGTTGCAAAATCAGGCCGGGTGCAAACATGACCGGAAAGGTAAGGGATGAAGGATAGCTTTGGTGCGCGCTCGGTTCTCCATGTCGGTGACCGGGCTTACGAGATTTTCAGGTTGGATGTGCTGGCAGCGGAGGGGTTCAATCTTCAACGTTTGCCCTTCTCGCTGCGGGTGCTACTCGAAAACCTGTTGCGAACCGAGGATGGTCAGACTGTAACCGCGGATGACATCCGCTACCTGGCTGATTGGGATCCACAGGCCAAACCTACCCGCGAGATCGCTTTCACCCCGGCGCGGGTACTCCTCCAGGACTTCACCGGTGTTCCCGCCGTGGTGGACCTTGCCGCGATGCGCGACGCCATGGCGGCAATGGGTGGCGACCCGCAGCGCATCAATCCCCTGCAACCGGTCGAGCTGGTCATCGATCATTCCGTCCAGGTAGATGCCTACGGCTCAAGTTCGGCCCTACAGATCAATGCGGAGCTTGAGTTTCAGCGTAACCAGGAGCGTTATGCCTTTTTACGCTGGGGTCAGCACGCCCTCGAGAACTTTAAGGTCGTCCCACCCGACACGGGCATCGTCCACCAGGTCAATCTTGAGTACCTCGCCCGGGTTGTCTTCGATACGAGTGAAAACCCCCTGGTCAGTCCGGGCCTTCCCCAGGCGTACCCGGACACCCTGGTAGGCACGGATTCGCACACCACGATGATTAACGGTCTGGGGATTCTCGGCTGGGGAGTGGGCGGTATTGAGGCGGAAGCAGCCATGCTCGGACAGCCTCTCTCTTTGCTCATTCCGCAGGTAGTGGGCTTCCGGTTTGTCGGTGCCTTGCCCGAGGGCGCGACCGCAACTGACCTGGTCCTGACTGTTACCCAGATATTGCGTGCCAGGGGGGTAGTCGAAAAGTTCGTTGAATTTTACGGGCCAGGGCTTGCCAACTTGAGCGTTGCCGATCGGGCCACGATTGCAAACATGGCACCGGAGTACGGAGCAACCTGCGGCATCTTCCCAGTCGATGCGGAGACGCTCAACTATCTGCGCTTCAGTGGGCGCTCCGAGGAGCAAGTGGCGCTCATCGAAGCCTACACGCGAGAACAGGGCCTCTTTCACACCTCAGACTCTCCACAAGCCGAATACTCCGATACGCTCACCCTCGACCTGGGCACAGTCGAGCCGAGTCTTGCAGGCCCTAAACGCCCCCAGGACCGCGTCCCTCTGCCCGAGGCGCGCAACAATTTTTGTGCCGCCGTCGAGTCGATGCTTAGTTCTAATGGCACGAGCAAGCAGACCCTCAACCGCTGGGAGGGAGAGGGCGGCAATCCCTTGGCAGTGGGGGTTGAGGACTATGCCAAAGCTCCCTCGGCGGTCAAGTTTATGCTTGAGGATGCTCAGCACGTCCTGCACCACGGCTCGATCGTGATCGCGGCTATCACCAGCTGCACCAACACCTCCAACCCCTCGGTCATGATGGCGGCGGGGCTTCTGGCCCGCAAAGCGGCAGAGTCGGGGCTCAATACCAGACCGTGGGTGAAGACATCGCTTGCACCCGGATCCAAAGTTGTGACCGCCTACCTTGAAGAAGCCGGTCTGATGCCCTATCTCGAACAACTGGGCTTTCACACGGTCGGTTACGGCTGCACCACCTGCATCGGCAATTCCGGCCCGCTCTCGGGTGAGATTTCGGAAGCAATCGATCAGGGAGACCTGATTGTCTGCTCGGTCCTCTCGGGCAACCGCAACTTCGAGGGGCGTATCAACTCCAGAGTCAAAGCCAATTACCTGATGTCTCCACCTCTGGTTGTCGCCTACGCACTCACGGGACGTATGGACATCGACCTGCAACGCGAGCCCCTGGGAACGGGAAAAGACGGCAGGCCCGTCTACCTGCACGACATCTGGCCCACGCAACGCGAGGTCCAGCAAGCTGTAGCCCAGTCGGTCCAATCGCAGATGTTCCGCGACAGCTACAGCGAAGTTTTTGCCGGTGACGCGCGCTGGAGTGGTCTAACAGTCACAGAGGGCGATCGCTTCGCCTGGGAGCCCGACTCAACCTACGTCAAATACCCGCCCTACTTCGTGGACATGCCGGGTGCCGCACCCGCGACCGCCCCGGATATTCGCAGTGCCCGCGTCCTTGCACTCCTGGGCGACAGCATCACCACTGACCACATCTCGCCTGCGGGCAGCATCGCCAAAAGCTCACCCGCCGGACGCTATCTCATCGAGCACGGCGTCGCACCCCAGGAATTTAATTCCTACGGAGCCAGGCGCGGCAACCACGAGGTCATGGTGCGCGGCACCTTTGCCAATGTCCGTCTGCGCAATCATCTCGCACCGGGTACAGAAGGTGGTTTCACAACCTATCTGCCAACCGGTGAGGAGATGACGATCTTTGATGCATCCAGTCGCTACCAGGCAGACGGCACACCACTTGTGATCCTTGCCGGTAAGGAATACGGTTCCGGTTCAAGCCGCGATTGGGCAGCCAAAGGTCCGCGACTGCTCGGGGTACAGGCGGTTATTGCCGAGAGCTACGAGCGCATCCACCGCTCCAATCTGGTCGGCATGGGTATATTGCCCCTACAGTTTGAGCCGGGAGAATCCGCCGCCAGCCTGGGACTGACCGGCCGTGAAATATTCGACATCGACGGTATCACGGCTGGGATCAAGGACAGTTTCGTGAACGGGCGCAACGTTCAGGTCAGCGCACGACGCGCGGACGGCACAGCAGTAAAGTTCGCGGCCATCGTCCGGATCAATACGCCGCAGGAGATAGCCTACTACCGGCACGGCGGCATCCTGCCCTACGTCTTGCGCCAACTCCTGGCAGACGACTTTATTTCCCGGGCTGAGTAAGGTCTCTTTACCGGTTCGGACCGGGATGCCAGATGAGCGGTGCTGTGTTCTATTGGTGGGATGACTGACTGGCATAGACTTCACACCAGCCTGGATTGCGCCCTCGCGGGGCGTGATCTCCAGGTCCGCGATGCCGCTTTTCTGCTCGACCAGACAGACCCCCTCGCCCGCGAGCAGGTGCGTCTGGCCGCAGACCACCTGCGTGCTGACCTGGTCGGGGATCAGGTCACCTATGTCATCAACCGCAATATCAATTTCTCGAATATCTGCGTTCAGCACTGTTCTTTTTGTGCCTTTCGCCGTGACAGCAACCAGGAGGGTGCCTACTGGCTGGATTTCACACCGATTCTTGCCAAGACGGCTGAGGCTGTTGCGGGCGGTGCCAGTGAGATCTGCATGCAGGGTGGTCTCAATCCGGCTGTGCGGCCCGGCAATGGACGGGTGCTCGATTACTACCTGCGACTTGCGGGCGAAATCAAAACGCGCTTTCCCGCGCTCCATCTGCACGCTTTTTCGCCCCAGGAGTCCTTCTTCATCGCCCGTGAGGACAACCTGCCGATCGAAACGGTGCTCGCCGAGTTGGGGGCGGGCGGCGTGGACTCAATGCCCGGTACTGCCGCCGAGGTCCTCTACGAACCGATTCGCCGCCGTCTATGTCCTGAGAAGCTCAGTACCTACGATTGGGTAACGACCGTCCGTGCGGCCCATCGGGCGGGCCTACCGATGACCAGCACTCTATTGTCGGGACACATCGAGACAGCTCTGCACCGGGCGATTCACCTGGGCGTGCTCCGCAGTATTCAGCAACAGACGGGCGGGTTCACCGAGTTCGTCCTCCTGCCTTACGTCGGTGCTGCGGCACCCCGCGCTCTACGCCGTCAGGTCGGCCACGACCAACCCGTGCTCGATGACGCACTACTGACTCAGGCCGTGGCCCGTCTATTTCTGGGCCGGTGGATCGTCAACCACCAGCCAAGTTGGGTAAAGCTTGGGCTCGACGGAGCAGCTGAGGCTCTACGCTGGGGCTGCAACGATATCGGCGGCACTCTAATGGAAGAGCACATCACCACGATGGCGGGCGCGCAGGGAGGAACCTGCCAGTCGCCCGAGGATCTGGAGCGAGCCATTCGCCTGACCGGTCGCACTCCTGTACAACGCGACACGCTCTACCGACCCGTGGCGGTGGTTGCGACTTCGTAATCATTCAGAATCCAGTCTGCTGCCTCCCACAGGTCTTGGGCCAGATAATCGGGCCGGGCTGCGTACTGGTAGCGACCCTCCAGGACTTCCTCGCCGAATCCCGTTCTGACCATGACCGCCCGGCAACCGGCATTGCGGGCCAGGTCTACGTCCGTTGCCTTGTCACCGACCATGTAGCTGCGGCTCAGGTCGAGGTCGTGCTGCCAGGCCGCCGCGACCAGCATGCCGGTGTTGGGCTTGCGCCAGGTGGACCAGTAGGTGTGCTCGAGCGCGGTCCCACCCTCGGGCGGGCTCAAGGACGGGCAGAAATACATCGCGTCCAGCCGCGCTCCTGTTTGCTCGTGCAATAACTGCTCAAGTCGCGCGTGTAGAGCCACGACATGATCAGACGCATAGTACCCGCGTGCAGGGCCTGACTGATTGGATACCAGGACTGTGAACAGCCCCCGGGCGTTGAGAGCTCGCACTGCCCGTGCCGCACCGGGGATAAGCTCCAGATCACTTACTAACCGTAGATAGCCGCGCTCCTGGTTGAGGACTCCGTCTCGGTCCAGGAAGACGGCCGGTCTAAGCATGTCCCCACCGCCCGGTGAGCCAGGTTGTGATGTCCTGCTGCACGCGTTCGCGTTCGCGTTCGTGCAGCAGGTCGTGGCGAAGGCCGGGGTACTCGACCAGCAAACGGTCTCCCTTTAGATTTTGATGAAAGTCATGTGCGCCGAGCGGGTCAACAATCCGGTCGGTGGGGGAGATCAAAGTGAGCACCGGGGAGGCAATTTCAGCCGCCATACCCACGCAGCGCCTCGCTGCCCGATGAAGCTCGATGACAAAGCGCGGACGCGTAGTACCGTCGATGAGCGGGTCGGCTGCAATGCGTTGCTGCTCCAGTGGGTCCGTGGTTACAGCCGCGGGGTCATATCCGGTCGTCAGTACCCGGTGCGGTATGAGCCAACTCCCCAGATGGGCCGCCAGACCATAAATACCCTTGAGACGATGGTCAATTCGAAAACAGGGAGAGACCAGTATTAGACCCTGAACGTTCGCCGGGTACTGAACCGTGTAGTGAACGGCAACGGCCGCGCCCATACTGTACCCGAGCAAAATCAAGGGACGGTCTTTCGCCGGGCGAATCATCTGCACCGCGGCATGCACATCCCCGACCAGCTCGACAAAGCGGGCCACGCGCGACCGCGGCCCATCGGAGAGTCCCTGTCCTCGCAAGTCCAGTCCCCACAACCTCCATCCCAGTGGCTCCAGTACACCGGCCAGTTCCGCATAGCGTCCACCATGCTCACCTTTGCCCGGTATAACCAGGACATCCCCCCGTCCTGAAGGTGCCGTGTAGCAGTGCAGGTGCAACTGCAACCCGTCCGCACCAGTCAATTTACGTCCACGAATTTCGGCCTGGAACATTGCCGCCTGCTCCTGACATCCAAGACATATTATCCCCGACTCGACCAGCCAGACTAGATCCGGTCCCTGCGTTAGATAAGTTGTGCCTATTTGTCTAATAAGAAATACGAAACTCTGGTTTGTAAGCCCATACTCTAACTCTTGTTACATTAGGAAACATAAGTGTTAATTTTTCTGGAATCTTAGACATGACAGCCACATTAGAACGTCGCTCTTCGCAGGGGTTGTGGGACCGCTTCGCGGACTGGGTCACCTCCACTAACAACCGTTTTTACATCGGTTGGTTTGGAGTCCTGATGATCCCAACGCTGCTTTCC
>JACMIX010000025.1 GCA_014380935.1 Gloeobacterales cyanobacterium ES-bin-141
ACTTTCAGTGCGGAAGATCCCCTGATTGGTCAATTTATCCAGAGTTGGGGCGCTCAGGCCATCTCGGCGACGGTCCGCTCGGATGTCAAGGCAACCGCTTACCTGGATGTGACTGGCAACGAACTCGACGATTACAGCACGGTGTTCGGCGTTGCCTCGGTGGAGTTGCAACCGGACCAGGCACAGCTGCTCGCCCTACCGGCACCGTTATTAAATTTGAAGGCCGTCCGGCTGCGGGTCGTCAACCGCGACCGTAGCTTCGGGCGGGTCTGGGCGACGATCTCAGTCACTCGTTAGCCAGGGCTTAAGGGGGTGCGGTGGTCACGAATACTCATATAAGCTAACGGGGTAATCAATCTGTGCCCGCGTGGGCAATGGTAGGTACTTGGGCATGGGGAACGTTGAATCCGGTTTTAAGTGGATCGAAGGTGGGGTGAGTGCAGCGCGCGGCTGGCTTGCAGGGGCTGTGGCAAGTGGAATCAAGCCCTCCGGGAAACCGGACCTCGTGCTCATTTACTCAGCCAGTGCAGCGGTGGCTGCCGGGTCTTTCACCACCAACCGGGTTCAGGCGGCATCGGTCGTCTTTGACCGCGAGCTGTTGCGCAAGCAGCAAACTGCGCAGGCCGTCGTGGTCAACTCGGGCAACGCCAACGCCGCCACCGGTCAGGCTGGGGAAGAGGCCGTCGCCCGAACGATCGCCATTTTTTCAAGGTTGCTGAATGTGAGCGAGCGAGACATCCTGGTTGCTTCCACGGGCGTCATCGGTGTACCACTACCGGTCGAGCGGATCGACAAAGCAGCGCCCGCGCTGATTGAAGCCCTGGCGGACACTGGTTCTGATGCCGCTGCCCAGGCTATCCTCACAACTGACCTGGTTTCCAAACAGTGTGCCGTCGAAGCTTGGCTGGACGGGCACCTAGTGAGAGTTGGGGGCATCGCTAAGGGCTCCGGCATGATCCACCCCCAGATGGCGACGATGCTCGCCTTCATCACCAGTGATTGTGCTGTCGAGGCTACGCTGTGGCGAGCTATGACGCAGCGGGCCGTGGATGCCTCGTTCAACCAAATCACAGTAGACGGCGACACGAGTACGAATGACTTGTTACTGACCCTCGCCAATGGACAGGCGGCCAATGCACTGGTTACAGACCCCACCTGCCCTGAGGCAGTATTGCTCGAGCAGATGCTGACGGCAGTCTGCGTGGACCTCGCAAGAAAGGTCGTGCGCGACGGGGAAGGTGCAACCAAGCTCATCGAGGTCCGGGTGAGCGGGACGCAAACGGATGGCGAGGCCCGCACGGTAGCGCGGACCGTCACAGGTTCTTCACTGGTGAAGTCGGCCATGTTCGGGAACGACCCCAATTGGGGAAGGCTTGCTGCTGCTGCCGGAAGGGCCGGGGTTGACTTTGATCCAGCCAGACTCGCTGTACGGTTGGGGGAGTTTCAGTTGATGGAGGCCGGGCAGCCCCTGGTTTTTGATCGGGGAGCAGCTTCGCGTTACCTCAAAGAGTCTGACCCGGTCGAGGTACGGATCCGCCTCGGTGAGGGTCCCGGAGAGGGCTGTGCCTGGGGCTGCGACCTGAGCTACGACTACGTAAAGATCAACGCCGAATACACGACTTGAGAGCGCGACCTATACCGCTTGCTGAGTGATGGGCACCTGTCGCATTCTCTGTAGTACAGGATAATATCCTATACTACGAAACATACGTTGTGGAGCTGCCCTGATGGCACGACCAGCCAGCGACAAGGACATGGTAACGATCAGTTTCCGCTGTGAGCGCGAAGCGCGTGACGGACTAGATGAGGTGGCAAGGCTCATCGAGCGCGATCGTTCCTGGGTTATCAATGAGGCAATTGAGGAGTATTTGACGCACGAGTTGTCAGACCTGCGTTCGATTGCGCGTGGATTGGAACAAGCACGGCGCGGTGAATTTGCGACTGAGGAGCAAGTCAAGGGGGCTTTTGAGACCTTCAAGCAGCCCTGATGCAGGTGCTCTGGACTCTCGAAGCGATTGAGCGCCTGGCTCTCATCCGGGAGGAGTCAGGCCTCATCTCACCGGAGCGACCAGCTTTTGTCATTGGACGCATTGAGACCATAATTACTGAGATGGCCCATTTCCCATTGTCTGGACGGGCCGGTCGATTGCGCGGTACGCGTGAGTGGGTAGTGGCGCGTACTCCTTACACAATTATTTATCGACCGATGCAAGGGGTAGTCGTCGTGGTCAGCATTGTGCACGGCAAGCAGGACTGGCCTGGCAAATAAGTTGAACAAAATTTTCACTTTCAGGGCAATCGAGCTTAAATATGGTCGATGTTCTTTCACTTCTGCTTTATCCGGGTGCTTCAGCAGGTGGGAGGCTCGCCTCAAGCCGACTCTGCGCCTCACGGCGGCTGATATTGGCGAGGGAGCGGTAGAAGAGCAACAGTTCATCCTCCTGCCTCGCCTCGATAGCCAAACAGCGGTCAGCCGCGTCGATTGCGGCCTGAAAAGATTCGGGGTCCTCGGCGACAATGCCCTTGGAGAGCTGGTAGAAACTATTGGTGGCAGCTCCGACCGCCACGGCGAGCGAGTCCTCGGGGTGAAGGCGGGCGAGTTGCTCGGCGGTGCGGCGGGCAGTGGCGAGACTGGTCAGCAACTCCTCAACCGACAGGTCTTGGGACTCGTTGGTTTGCTGGAGAGTCTCTTTCAACTCGAAGGCTACCTCGGGTACGGTGCTCTCGACCACAGCCCGAAGCGGGTCTGCCGGTACCGGCAGACGTGGAGACTGGGCAAGTGGTCGGGCATCAGGAGCATTCCACAAACTGCCGAAAATACTTCCGAATAGTACAGCACAGGTAAGAACTCCCCAGCCGAGGCGAGGTAGGAGTTGCGGAGTACCCGAGGTGGCGGGGGCTCCCTGGGCAATGACGAAGATGTTCTCGGAGTCGGGGTCAACACCGGTGTTGGGCACACCCTCCTCAAGACGCAACTGAACGACGAGTGCCGTCCAACCAACTGGGTGTTCGATGCGGTCTCCTTCTGATAGCCGTTGCTCACGGCTGAGCGGCAGACCGTTGAGTTTGAGTGCCTCGCTCGGCACACAGCGTACCCGGCACCCGGTTTGCTGATAATAGAAGACTAGCAGGGGACGGCGTGTACGGCCTGCGACCAAGCGCCCGTCATTCTCCCAGGCGAGCCGGAGAATGTCTCCATTGAAGCGGTAGTCGCTACCCCTGGCGAGGCTATCCGTCGAGAAAACACGCAAATGTAAGAACATGACATTGTAAGTACCCGGCCACAGCATAGCCTGCTTGCTGATAGGCCGCTCATCAATAAACCCTTCTCCCGGTCAATGGGAAGCTACAGCATCTTTTAAGGTAAATTCTTCTTGAAGCGGCTCTCCAGTAGGTATTATCTTGGAGACGATTAACCTGTCGTCTCAGTTACCTCCCTCGCACAGGCGAGGACAATCCGTTCCCTCACAACTTAGACGCGGAGAGTTTCATGGTAGATACCGTCAGACAGTCTGTAGTGGACGGTCAGGCAAAGAGCGTCTCGAGCTACCAGTCGCCCGGTCCGCTCGTAGCTGACATCATCATTGCCAATGCCCCTGACCCCGTGTTCGTCTCGGACCTCGAGGGCAAGATTCTCCAGGCTAACGATGCGGTCTCCCAACTGCTCGGCTTTCGCCAGGACGAAGTGCTTGAGCAGTCGTTGTCGCGCTTCATCAGCGTCGAGGAGACGCGTGAATTCATGGCTGCCCTCGATGAGGTAGTCGAGCGCGGTGTGACCCGCAACGCACGCCTCAATCCGCGTTCGGCCTCGGGCGAGGTCATCCCGACCACCCTCAATGCCTCTGCCCTACGCGACTCGGAAGGCAACGTCATCGGGGCCATCGGCATCCTGCGCGATATGCGCGAACTCGACAAAGCCCGCGCCTACGCCGAGAGCCTGATCAAAAATGCGCCCGACCCCGTGTTCGTCTCAGACCTCGAGGGCAAGATTCTC